>JANNWD010000437.1:0-18286 GCA_031408315.1 Bacteroidota bacterium | reverse complement strand
AGAGAAATGAGTACGATTAGTATGGAGGAGTTGGTTAAATAACCATGGTCTGACGTCCTCGTCTGACCATGAGAATATATTTTAAGAGATATCTTTAAAAGGATATCTTTTTTATTTTGGGGCGTTCGTCCTTACACAATAATCAACTTTTGTCCCGGCTTTACGTTTCAATTTTCACAACCGCCAACAGGGTTTTCAACCGCTGTCGGGGTTGCTTAATTTCCACTACAATCCGGCAGCCCATAGGCAATTTCATCTTCCAGCAACAATAACACCATCGCTTTAATTAATAGCCTAACTTTCAAAATTTAACGTTTGTATTTTTTAGTAAAAGCCATTGTAAACTTTTGTTCCAATCTGCGTTACTAGCAATATCGTCAGGTGAGCCATCTTTCTGTTTACTTTAACACTTTACTAATAATTTTTATGAAATAAGTTTCGTTTTGCATCTACACCTAACAACTTTTCATGAAAATTATAATGAGGCTTGCAACCACTATTTTTTTATTGCTATTAACCATTGCCGCTTTTGGCTATTTTTTTTGGTACAAGCCAAAAGCCAAAGAAGAAAGATTAACTACACCAAAACTTACCAATAAAGTAAATGGAGAAAACAATGCAGCTTTATTAGCCATTTCACCAATGGGGTTAAAAAAATATTTAAAAGCCAATAATTTTAATACCACACATTGCTTTTTAATTAACATGAATATTGAATCGGGTAAAAAGCGTTTTTTTGTATACAATCTGCTTAAAGATTCTGTAGAAATAGCAGGCTTAGTAACACATGGCAGCGGCACAGAAGGTAGCGATACCATTCAATTTAGTAACCAACCCAATAGCCTTTGTACCAGTTTAGGTAAATACAAAATTGGCAAATCGTATAATGGCAAATTTGGATTAGCGTACAAATTATATGGGTTAGATAAAACCAATAACAATGCCTTTAATCGCTTTGTAGTACTACACTCTCACAGTTGTGTACCCAACGGAGAAGTATATCCAAATAATATTTGCCTAAGCTGGGGTTGCCCCACTGTTGCCCCATTTTTTTTGCAACAACTGCAAATTTACATTGATAAATCAACTAAGCCACTACTTTTGGAGATACGAAAATGAAATTTAACCACAGATTAAAAAGATTTTTGTGCTTTTTGTGTGATAGTCCTCTGCGTAATCTACAAAATTGGCAGGAGATAATTAAATCCTAAAATTCCATTGGCACTTCTACCGCCAATAATTCAGCATCTTCACTTGCTATAATCTCAAAACTATTAGTATCGTAAATACCTAAGGCATCTCTTTTACCAATCTCAACATTATTAACTGTAACACTACCTTTTATCACTACTAAAAAAACACCATTGCCATTAAAAGTGTTGGTATATTTAAGTGTATTATTTTTTAAAACATTGGCTAACGAAAATTTAGCATCTTGATTAATCCACAAAGCATCATCGCTGTTAATTGGCGATACCACCGTTTGCCATTTGTTTTGTCTTTCTGTTACATCAAATGTTCGTTGGTCGTAACGTGGAGTAATATTTTTCTCTTTAGGGAATACCCAAAGCTGAAAAAGATTTACTTCATCTGTTTTACTTTCATTAAACTCACTATGCTCTACACCACTACCTGCACTCATAATTTGTACATCACCAGCTTTAATAATACCGTTTCCTCCAGAGCTATCTTTATGTGCCAATGCTCCTGTATGTGGTATGGTTACAATTTCCATATTGTCGTGTGGGTGAGTAGGAAAGCCACCACCACCGGCAACTATATCATCATTTAATACCCTTAATGCTCCAAAATTTACTTTTTGAGGATTGTGGTATTGAGCAAAACTAAAATAGTAATTTGCTTTTAACCAGCCATAATCGGCTTTCCCTCTTTCTGTTGCTTTAAATAAAATAGATTTCATTTTATAATTTTAATGTTTAAACATCAAATAAAGTGCCAATTGAATAGTACTGACAAAATAACAAAAAAGAGTTGTCAACCTTTAAAAGGTTGACAACTATGGAGGCTGTGGCATTTTTTTGTAAAATCTATTTTTTCTTTTTTACTTCTTTTGTAATTTTTTTACTTTCACTATCTAATCTTCGTTCTACTTTTTTTACATCTTCATGAGCTATTAGCACTTCTGGTTGTACGCCACGTTGTAGTAAAATATTTCTTACTGCTTTATTATTATCTACATGCTCTTTTGTAATTTGTTGTTCGCCTTTTAAGTCTTTTTCTGTTACATTATGGCTAGTAAGTTCGTTTGCAAAATCTTTAGCCTTAATGGTAAGTGTGGGCAAAAAATCGGCTAAGGGTTTAGTGGTTGGTATATTTAGCTTGCGTTTCATTTCAGTGGTATTAAACCCTCCAAACAATGCCTTATCTCCTTTAGATTTTATAATGGCAAAGCCCGTACTATCTACCCCACGTTCAAACAAAATACCCGATAATTTTTTTTCGCTTTTGCTCAATTTTTCTCTAGCCGCCACTCTTTCTACATCTAATAACCGTTGCTCTACCAGCTCTTGCTTTCGGGTTTGTACAGCAAAGTACGTTTGTGCAAATGCTATTGATGGTTTAGCTGCATCGCCATTTTGTGCAATAAGGTAACAGGCATATCTTGTAAGGGCAATATCTTGTATTTCTCTTTGTGCACCTTTGGCTAAGTTTATCATTTTGCCGACATCGGCAAAATGATCCAAAGTACCGACGCCACTGCTTTCACAAGCAATCTTTGCTTTTTCAATTACTTTATAAAAATTATCCCACTTGGTGTAGCTCAGCACTTGCTGCAATTCCCTTGCACTCCAGCACTCTATACCTTTGTACATATAAGCCGCTTCTTCAAATTGAGTAAACAGTTGTGTTATTAATTCTTTTTTCATTTTAAATTATTCTTTTCAACTTTTTTAATTTCTTCCTCCGTTAATTCATACAACCCATACACCAAGTTATCTATTTGCAGATTGGTTGCCAAGAGATGTCATCTCTAATTAAACATTACTCATCTTCAATTGAAATATCACTATTATAATAATATTCAGTTTGGTTTTTATGTACTGCTATAAATTGCTTAATATCTCCAAACCATTCCAGTACCTCTTGCTTGTTGAGTAAGGTTGGTTTATCGCTAATGAAGGATTGATATGAGCTCCATTGGTATGTAGCAAAATCCTTTACCAACTTATGTTTTACAGCATTAGCATGTATGTAAATAATGGCTTGGGTAAAATAACTTTCTTTATTTACCTCTACTCTTTTAAAGGGGCGTTGAAATAAGTTACCAGTTCTATTATGCTGCTTATTAAATGCCATGGAGTAAGATATAAAAAAACGCCGCCATTCAAACTCCATCAACTCATCAATAGTTATTTCATCTTTTAAAAATTTTTGTTCTATTGGCTTTAAATTTGTTAAAGGCTGTAGGTTAGAGATGACATCTTTTGGAAAGATGTCATCTCTATTGAGCCCTTTACGTAAATTAGCTTTAATGGTACTAGCTTCTTTAACCCTTACTAAAAAATGAAAATGATTGGGTAATAAACACCAGCTAAACGTATCTAAAAAGGGTTGCAAGTATTTAGCATATTGCCTCAAAAAAAACAATCTATTTTCATCAGTTTTAAAAAGCAATTCTTTATTGTTTGTTCTATTATAGATATGAAAAATTCCGCCATCATAAAACTTTGCTAAAAATGTATCATTCATTTTTTTATACTTTTTTTGACCTTTGATGATATTTTTTAAAGTGGTTGCCAAGAGATGTTGCCAAGAGATGACATCTTTCGAAAAGATGTCATCTCTAATTAAGCACCGTCCACAATTTTAACCTCCTCCACAATCAACCCATACACCAAGTTATCTATTTGCAGAGTGGTTGCCAAGCGATGAAATCTTTCAAAAAGATGTTATCTCTAATTAAACACCCTCCACAATCTTAATTTCCTCATCGGTTAAGCTATACACCAAGTTATCTATTTGCAGAGTGGTTGCCAAGAGATGACATCTTTCGAAAAGATGTCATCTCTAATTAAGTTTAACTCAAAAAACCAAACTCATAAACCTGCTTAACCAATTTTTCTTTAAGGTTATTGTGTAAAATTTTAAAATCAGCCAGCATATTATCAGCAAGGTTTTCATCTGCAATTGCATTGCGTATTTGCCACCAACCTGCATCCCAGGTTTGTATTTTATATTTTGGGGTTCGTAATTGATGCAGGTTGGTAAAATAGTATTCGTATATTTCTTTGGCTTTTGCTAAAATGGGTAATGCTTTATCCGAAAATTCAGTTTGGTTTTGCAGCCATGTAGCTACAAATCTTTCATCGTTTCCGGTAAGGGTAATAGCAATTTCAGAATCAGATATTTTCCAGTTTTTTATTTCACTAATTAAAAAAGGGAAGAAGTGATTATGTACCTGAAATGTTTTTCCATTGTATTGTACATCTTTCATCGCCACAGTTTGGTTACTGCTGCTAAACAAATTCCAAACAACACAATCAGTAATAAATTCTTTGGGGAGTTCACAATTGGGTTGCATAAACTGATCTCTATCATTTATCCAGTTGGCTTTGGGTATACGCCTTACTGCATGTACCACCATGCTTTGCTCAAAATTAGCAGGCGTAATGCTTAATGCACCTGCACTTACATACGGGCCTGAAAGAAGTGCAGTATTATTTTGATGTTGTAAATCATTTCCAGCACACATTAACGAAGCAAGAAAATTTTCACTTATTCTATCTCTTACATCTTTATTACTTTTTACAGCAACAGTTATTCCTGATTTGAAAGGTGGAAATTCAATAGTTGCTTTAGGCCTATCAATCCATTTACTTAAAAAGCCATCCCTACTTTCATTTACAATTACTTTTATTCCAATTTTTAAATTTTCTTCTTCGTAAATAGCAAGATTTACAGTTTGCTCCTCCAGCTTTTTTTCTTTATTTAAATCCCAAATTAAAAAACCAACAGGGAATTTTCCTTTAGTACCTTGAAAATGCTCTATACTAAAAATAAACCCTTTCTCAAATTGAAAATGAAAAATATTATCTCTTAGCAATTGGTCGTTATTTGCATTTAAGTATTTTAATTTAGAATACATGCAAAGATGTGTTGGCTTATTATTAAATTCTCTGTCTATCCTGAAAATAAATTGTGAAAAAAGCTCTCTTGAAACTTCTCCAAGATTTTGACTATGCATAACAGACCGAATTTTTGTATTGCTTGCATCTTTTTTACTTCTGCCATGATTAGTACCGGCTTCCTGGCTTGTAGCAAACGGTGGATTAATTAAAATAATCCATTTGTTATTTTTGTTTTGTAAATCGTCTCTTAATTTTTGTGGTAGTTTCCAGTTTAATTCAAAAGGCAGTTGTCCATCGGCAAATAAATATTCTACATCATCATTCAGGTAATCGTATTGAAAGGTGGTGGCATCTGCAAACAGTTTTTGCAAATGCTCTACATCTTCTTTATACAAAGTGCTCAGGTAGCAATGTTGCCATGCTTCGGCAGGTAAATAATATTGCAGGTTGCCAGTGCCTGCTGCCATATCCCATAATTTATAGCCTTGTTTCCACCAGCTTTTGCCAATGGTTTTTTCTATGTATTCCAATCCCTTTTTTGCAAAAGGCAGTGGTGTAAAAAACTCTCCATGAAAGCGGCGTAAGTATTCATCCGTTAATCTATCTACTTTAGATATTATTCCTCTTATTATAAAAGGGTTGGTTACTTTTTCGTATAGGTTCCAAAAATATTCATAGTCTTTGGCTAATATTTTTTTATCCCTCCATTCGCTTTCGCCAATCCTAAATAAAACTTTGCCATTTTCTTTTTGCACTATTGTTCTGCCTTCCTGTATATCTGCAACAAAATATTTACTGGGCTTTTGCCCATTGCGTACACTTTCGCCAAATAAATGCTCCCAGTATTTATATACTTCTTCAAAATTATCTTCTGTAATTATTTTTTTATCGCCAAATGCTAATTTGGTTTGTGGGTTAAGGTAATTGAGTATTTTTTCTGAAAAACTTTGGTACTCATGGTCTAACTGAATTTTATAAATATGTATGCTGCGTAATGCTTCTGTTGCATAAATATCTGCAATCAATTTTGCATCGGGGTTACTTGCAGCAACATCCCAATCGTATTTTTCAGCTGCATCGGTATATAATTCCTTCCAGCTAATTGTGTCTGTAAATGCAGCTTCGTTAACATCTGCAAGGCAAATTACTGGTGGTATAGGTTTATCAGTAATACCAAACTTTAATCTTCTTATATAATAAAGGGCCTGTGCTAATATAGTAGCTTTGGTTTTTGCATTCTCAAAATTTTTATCATATTTAAATTCAAATAAAATTTGTGGGGTGTATAAATCATGTTTGTCGGAACTGTCAAAATTTATATCGTATGCTTTTGCATAAGCATAGCGTACCTCATCTTCTGTTTTAGCTTTTTCTAAATCCCTTATAAATTTATCACGGCTTAGTTTGTACATTAAAATTCCTTTAGTATAAAATTAGTAGTTTATCAATAAAATCTTGCCAGGCTTCTGCCTCACTATACGTGGGGCTCATGTAATGGTTATAATTGCTATCAAATGTATTTACAAGTTGTTGTACATCTTCATACGCTTTGGCAAAAGGGGTCATGTAGTATGAGTTGGTAGTTTGTGCAATTTAAGGAAAGTTTTTAGGGTGGGCAATGTTTGCCGCTGGGTATACAAATAATATTTTTACTACCATTACCTCAAATACTCCCAGTAATTTTTACTATGGATTATTGAAAATTGGTGATTAGGGTAATTGCCGCTAAAGGTTTTGCTAAGGGTTGCTTTTGCTTTATCATTCCATTTTATTTCGTAGGTATATAGTGTTCCATTTTTTTCTATTACTAAATCTACTTCTTGTTGATCAGCAGTACGCCAAAAGTAAAAATTACCATATTCGTTATTGTAGCTATTTTTTTTCCAAAGCTCACTAATTATATAATTTTCCCACAGGGCACCTACATCTTGCCTAATGGCTAATGGCCTGTAATCGCCTATTAGTGCATTACGTATGCCATTATCAAAAAAATATATTTTTTTGCCTTTGGTTAATTCTTTTTTAAGGTTAGTATTGTAACTGGGTAGTTTAAACAATACAAATGTTTGTTCTAATAATGCTATGTATTTTTCAACGGTATCGTTGGTTAGTTGTAATTGTTTACCCAATTCGTTATACTTTACTTCGCTACCCATTTGCAAGGCTAATACTTTAAGTAGTTGTATAATTTTTTCAGGCTTTTGCAAGCCCTGCCACATTAATACATCTTTGTATAAATAACTATCTGTAAGTAATTTCAATCGTTCTTTTTCATCGCCGCTATTTACTACCACCTCTGGATAGCTGCCATAAATTAAACGTTTATCTAATTGTTGTGCCTCGGCAGGTATACTAGTATGTAATGCCAATTCACTAAAGCTAAATGGGTATAAGTTGAACTCCCATTTTCTACCTGTAAGTGGCTCATTTGTTTTATTTTTTAAATCGAATGCTGATGAACCCGTAGCAATAATTTGTAAATCCAATTCGCTATCGTATAGTTGTTTTAACTTTTTACCAATATCGGGTATTTGTTGTGCTTCATCTATTATTATCATTTTTGCATTGCCTACAAATGCTTGAAAAGCTGCTACAGTAAAATTTTGAAAAATAGCTTGTACAATGGCTTCATCTGCATTTAACCATACTGCATTGCTATCAGTTTGAACAAATTTTTTTAGTAAGGTTGTTTTACCCGTTTGTCTGGCACCGAGTAAAATAATGATTTTTTTATCTACCAACCGCTGCTTAATGGTATTTGTTATAATTCTTTTAATCATATATAATTCGTTTACTTTAGCAAAAATACCGCTAATTTTTCAATTTGAATAGAAAAAAGTACTAAAATATGAAAATTTTGTAGCCTACAATAGCCTACCACAAGTGTAGCATAAGCATAGTGAGTGTATGCCGAGAGTATGAAAAACTATATTATGTTAAATAGAAATTAGCGTTTCTTTTTTTTCTTTACCGTTTTTGTGGCAGGGTAAACTGTTTGATTGCTGGCAATAGTATCATCACCCAAAAGCATTTGCACACACTCATTTAGAATAATGTATTTGTTGGCAATAAACAATTGCATTTTATCTGCCGGTAGGCGTAAGTCGTAATTGCCGTGGGTACTCATCATATTATCAAACTGTGGGTTGTAACGGTTAAATTGTACAACTTCCATGGCTAAGTTTTTTGTAATAACCATGCTATTGTACTTGCCCGAAATAGTTTGGGTAAGGGCATTATCCGATTCGGCATCTGTTAGGTTTGGGGTGTTATTAAAAGGGTTAATACCTCCACCAGCTTCGGTAGTCATTGGATAGCCAATACCACCATTGGTAGATGTTTGTGTGGTAACACCACCACCGCCTTCCATAATGTAATGTGTGGCAATAAATTTTTTTACATAGTTTCTACTTTCGCTGGGTAAGCTATATTGCAAACTCCAAAAGTTTTTGCTACCACTTTTGCGTATGGCTTTGTTTACATTGCCTAAGCCACCGTTGTAACTGGCTAGCACCAACAACCAATCATGATAAACCTTGTAGGAGTTTAATAAATATCTTGCTGCGGCATGGGTACTTTTTACATAATCTCTTCGTTCATCAACATAACCATTTACCACCAAACCGTATTCCCTTGCAGTGGCTGGCATAAATTGCCAAGGGCCAGCAGCACCAACCCAACTTGTAGCACCTACTTTTAAATTACTTTCAATTACGGCTACATATTTCAACTCTTTAGGTAAACCATATTGGCTTAAAATATTATCGATTAAATTAAAATACGGTGTACCCCAACCTTTCATTTGCAATAAATGTTTGCTATGTGCTTTTAAATAGTCTTGCATAAAACTTTCGGCATTGGGGTTTACTTGGCTAGTGTAAGGTGCCGTTGCATTATAGCTATATCTTGTAAATAAATTTTTAAAACCATACTTAGTTACTTGGCTTAAATATTGTTCCTTCTCTCTTGATGTTGGAGCTTTTTTTGTAATAACTATTTCTTCAATAATTTCTTTCTCTAATTTTTCATTTACAATACTAGTATCGGCTACGTTTTGGGCATAGCTAGTTGTAGCAAAAAAGATAATAATAAATAGGTAAATAAATTTTTTCAAAATAAATAGTATCTGTAAGATGCTAATATGTTTTATACTGTTGCATCATTAAATTTGATAATTGCAGCAAAGTTAATTCATTGTTTTTTGCTGTAAGTACTTGTAGCCCAAAAGGCAAAGTATTGCTATGCTTAAAAAGCGGAATGCTTATACCAGGTATGCCAGTTAGGTTGGCAAACACTGTATAAATATCGGCCAAATACATGGCAATTGGGTCTTTGCTTTTTTCGCCTAAGGCAAATGCTGTAGTAGGGGTTGTAGGTAATATAATTGCCTCATAATCAGCAAAAATATCGTTTGTTTTAGTGCATAATAAGCTACGTACTTGCTGTGCTTTTGTAAAATAAGCATCAAAATAACCTGTGCTTAAAACAAATGTACCTAGCATAATTCTTTTTTGTACTTCTTTGCCAAAACCTTCGGATCGGGTGTACTTATAAAAATTAGTTAAATCTTTTATTTCGGCATTATTACTTCTGTATCCATACCGTACACCATCAAAACGGCTTAAATTACTACTAGCTTCGGCAGTGGTTAAAATGTAATAGGTTGGCACTACATACTCCAATAAATCAACGTTAATTTCATCAACTGTATGTCCATCTTCCTTTAATTTATTGATCAATAAAAAAATTTGTTGTGCTATTTCTTTATCTAACGATGGATGATGTAAGGCTTCTTTAAAGTAAGCAATTTTGTATTTTTTATTCTCTTGTTTGCCAATTATCAATTGTCTATTGCCAGTTGGCTCTACCGTACTATCATACTCATCTTCTCCCTGCATCACTTGTAATAGTAACGCTGCATCTTCTGTCGTATTGGAAAATACACCAATTTGATCAAAACTACTAGCATAAGCAATTAACCCATACCGTGATATTTTGCCGTAGCTGGGTTTTAAGCCAACAATGCCACAAAAATCGGCAGGTTGCCTTACGCTACCACCAGTATCGCTACCAAGGCTTACCATACACATATTAGCTTGCACGGCTACAGCACTACCGCCGCTGCTACCGCCGGGTACTTTTGTTTCGTTAGTTGCATTTAACACTGGCCCATATACGCTATTTTCGTTACTGCTGCCCATTGCAAATTCATCGCAATTGCAATTGCCAATAATTATAGCCTCCTCATTTATTAAACGCTGCACTGCTGTGGCAGAGTATAGGCTAGTAAAGCCTTGTAGTATTTTTGATGCCGCAGTTACTTTATGATTTTTATAGCAAATAACATCTTTTAACGCAATAACAACACCGTGTAATTTACCTGGGGTTTCGCCATTTTTTCTTTTTGCATCTAACGCTTTGGCTTGTTGTAGGGCTTCGGTTTCAAATACTTCTACAAAGGCATTTAAGTGCTGTTGTTTTTTTATTTGGGTAAGATAATGTTGCACAACATCTTCACAACTAATTTTATTTTGTGTTAGTTGTTGCTGATAAGTTGTTATAGAAAGAAATTGAAACATTTTGCTTGACTAAAGTATATAAAATAGGCTAAAACGAAATCTTCAAAAATTTGCTAATCTTCGAAGGGCTCATTTCAGCCTTATTAATAATGTAAAGAATAATAAATTATCCTTGCTGTTTTTGTTCTACCTGCTTACGTAAATCTTTTAATTCTTGATCTTTATCTACTTCCTTCATTCCATGCTCCAACTCATTTTTTACGTTGTCTTTAGCATCTTTAAACTCTCTAATACCTTTGCCCATGCCTCTCATTAATTCTGGTATTTTTTTTCCGCCAAATAATAATACAATGGCTAAAATAATAAATATCCACTCAGAACCACCGGGCATTCCTATTAGAAAAACAGCATTTAAATTTGTGATTAACGACATAACAATTGATTTAATTTACATCAAAGATAAATTAAATAATGATTGTAGGTTATTTTAAATATGGAAATTAACAGATCAAACTAGCGAATATAATTTCTACCACATTTGGCTTTTCCGTTGGCGGCTTGCTCTGGCGATAAGCCTCTAGCACAAGAAATAAAAGTAAGTACAGTGGTTAATACGAAAATAGCAATAAGAATCCTTCTCATCGTTTAAGTGGTTTTAGGTTTTTAATTAATTAGGTGTAAGTTTTTAACTAAAGTGGTAAGCTTCTATTTATTGTTGCAATTATTATACCAAAAACCTAAAGTGCATAAAAAAAGGTGAAAATTAATTTCACCTTTTTTATATTAAAATAATTAATATTATTTTTTAGCAACTGCCATTCTTTTTTCTTTAATACGAGCACTTTTACCGCTTCTTTCACGTAAGTAAAATAATTTAGCACGGCTAACTTTACCTACTTTGTTTAAAACTACACTTTCAATATTTGGAGAATAAAAAGGAAACAAACGTTCAACACCTACACCATCACTCATTTTACGTACAGTAAATGTAGCTGTAGCACCAACACCTTGGCGTTTTATAACATCTCCTTTAAAACTTTGGATACGTTCTTTAGTTCCTTCTACAATTTTATAGTTAACAGTGATATTGTCACCTGCTTTAAAGTTTGGAAGCGTTGGCTTTGTTGTCAACTGCTCATGAACAAAATTAACTGCGTTCATAAATTTATCTTTTTTAATTCCGATTTTTCGGACTGCAAAGGTAAGGAAAAAAAGTCATTTAAAAAGAACCTTTTTTGTTTTTTTATTGCCGACTGTTAACTGCCAACCGCCAACTGCTTTTAATTACATCCCAATACCTCACAAAGTTTATCTTCCAACGCTTGGCCACGTAGGTTTTTAGCTATTATAACTCCATTAGGATCAATAAGATAGTTTTGTGGAATTGAGCCAATTTTATACTTTTGGGCTACTTCGTTTTGCCAAAATTTAAGGTCGCTTACGTTTGTCCAAATTAAGCCATCATCTTTTATAGCTTGTATCCAATTTTCTTTAGCACCAGGCTTATCCAGTGAAATGCCCAAAACGGTGAAGTTTTTTGCTTTGAACTTATTATACGCTGTAACTACATTAGGATTTTCCATACGGCAAGGGCCACACCAACTTGCCCAAAAATCTAACAATACATATTTACCCTTAAAACTGGAAAGGCTAACAGGTTTATCCATAGTATCGTTTTGTGTAAAATCCATTGCTGGGCTGCCTATTGTACCAATAAGCAAATCGTTAATCTCCGTTTTTATTGCACCAGCATATACCGATGTTGCTGCATTTTTCGTTAAAGCACTCACCCATTTTTGTAAAAGGGCAGGTTTATCTTTAAATAAGTCTTTTGTAATGTAAAGCATAAAAGCGGCTACTGGAGAGGCGTTTTTCTTTTTTAATAAAGAATCAATTCTTTTTTCAATTTTGTCTTTTAAAGCAACATTATTATCTATTAATTTTTGTTGAGTTTCTGGGTTTGGTGCTTGTTGTATATCTTGATTTAGTTTATTTAATGCAGCAAAATTTGGTTCAAATGTTTTAATGATTGTTTTAAAATCGGTTTGATATTTAGCTCCTTTTAAAACGGCTGATTCTAATTTTTTTAGTGAGCCAGTAAGAGTTGTTGTTTCTGCACCAATAAATAAATCGTAGCTATAAATGGCAGTTTTGTTTTTTATAGATATACGGCTAAGCCCATGAAAAGGTACTGGTGCAATAATTTTAAACGTTTTATTTTTTGCAAATGTAGTAGCAATAGGTGTTTGTGAGCTTGGGTGTAAAAAAGTAACTTCTGCCGAGTCATCAATATCTATAAACTTACCAGTAACATTTGTAAAGCCATTGGTAGTTTGTTGTGCAAATAAAGTAGTGCTAAGTAATACAAAAACTATAGTAATAAAGTGCTTCATCTTGCTAAAAAAATTTAGTGCAAATTAATGATTAATTTGGTAAGAAAATGGTAAAGAAAGAAGAGAGAAGAATAGGATTAATGTTACCATAACTTTCAATTTATACCTTGTGCAGTTTTTAACGGGTTGTATAAAATTGTTTAAGGAAAAGTTATTTACTATTTATTTTGTTTAATGTATCACGGAACAAGGCGTAGGCATTTATTAGATAGATTTAGAAACAAAAAATTAATTTTCAAAAAACTGTAACCCATTTTCATTTATAATATCAACATAACTTTCGCCATTATTTAATCTTTTTTCTAATTCGTAATATTGTAGTTTATGGTTTTTAATTGTGTAAGATTTACTAATTCTAAAGTAAGCAGGTGGTATTATAATATTTAATTTTGTAAATAGCATGCCTTGAAATTGTTGTAAATTTTCAAATTGTATAATCCCTTTCTTGTAATCATTTATTACATTGTAGTAAGGGAAAAAATAACCACTATCCATATGTGGTATTACCCTTTTATTAGAGATTAATCCATATTCAAATACACGTTTTTTTGCGTCAAGTATCTTTGTAACGGCATAATACTCATCTTCATTTTGTTGAGGATTTAATAACCGGTATAGTTCATCATTTTGAGGAGGAATCATGTAATCTCCATTGCTTTTTACATAAGCATATTTTTTATTTTCAATTACAGGAAAATAAAAATCAGTTATGGGTTTCAAATAATTATTATCATTATTGATGAATGTTAAAGATGTATTTAAAATAGAATCATATTTAATTGGTAAAATAGCTACATTATTTTTATCAATAATTCCATATCCTTTATCAGCAAGCTTTGCAATAAAATATACTTTGGTATTGTTATCAGTTATGTTACTTAAATATTGTAAGGAGCTATAAACTTCAGGTAATATATTTTTATTTTCGCTATTTACAACTCCTATTAAATCATTTTTATTTGTTACAAAAAAATTGCAAGTTGTACCAGTTCCGCCAAAAAAAGCATCCGTAATATCCTTATATTCAAAAGGTATTTTTATTTCATTTTTATGATTTAATAAACCTTTTTTTAAATTACCTTTAGTTGCAATATAATGTGCTACTTTATTGTTTTGATAGTTGTTGCTGTAAGAAGGTTTTAAGTCTTTATATTTTATAGGAATAATGATTTTATTTACTGCATTAATAATTCCAACACCTTTTTCTGTAGTGGCATATAAATAATTGATGGCTACATTATCTTGAAAAGATACATCTAAACACCAACCCAATTTTTTATAAATGGGCGGTATAAGTATTGTAGAATTCTCCACATATTTTAAACCATATAAGTCTCCTTTTGTAAACAGTTCTACATTTTTACCTTCTACATTTCTGTTATACTCAACTCTTGTAAATGGCTTGTCAGCTTCACTATCGGGCATATAAGAAATTTTTTCACTTACTCCCATTTCCTGTATAATGGCTTCATTATTTTTTTTACCTATTAAATTGAATTCGGCTACCCTTTTGCCATTTTTTGTAACCATATTCACTTCAATATATTTTGGTGTAAAACCTATTAATTTTTTACCTGTATTGTTATAAATAGCTTGTTGTTTATTTTTACCTACTCTAAATAAAATATCATTAGTGTAAGTGTATTTTACTTCATCTATTGTTTGTATAGCAAAGGGAATAATAATTTTAGCATCTCCAGTAATTAATGCTGTTTTGCCTTGTGTAGTTACTATATAATAATCTTCCTTATTTAATTCGTTTACATAATTTATTTTTTCATATTTTGGTTGTAGTATTATTTTAGCATTATAATCTGCAATTCCTATAAGTTTATTTTTTTTAAAAATAATATCAAAAAAACCTTTTCCATATTTCTTAATAATATTTATATTTTCAACATCTTTCAATAATATTTTTCCAGTACTATCCATATAATTCTGCATTGTGCCATCGTCTTTCATACTAGCAACAAAATAATTATTAGATAATCGTTCGCTATTTTTTGTTGTTGCACTATATTCTCCATACTTATTATCTTCTATTATTTTATATCCTTGGTATCTAACAAATGTTTCATTTTCAAGTCCATATACTTGTTTATAAATAGGTTCTATAATTACTTTACCATCGTTTTTTATATAGCCTGTTAGCAAATTATTATTTGCATCTTTATTAAAAACTGGTTTATATTTTTCTTCCCCAAATAAATAAGTATTAGTAAATTTTGGCGTAACTATAACTTTACCTTCTTCATTAGCATAACCCCATAAACTTCCTTTTCTGTAAGGAATAAGTAAATTTTGTGCAATATTATTTTTTGCAATTGTAAAAAGAATAAAAGTGATTAGTATGTTTTTCATAATGATATGTGTAATAAAAATAAGTCAAAAAAATAGCAAATTTATAAGAGATGAAATTTTTACTAAATTAATTATTATATTTTATCTAGCCACATTCACCGAACGTTTTTCTCGTATTACGGTTACTTTTATCTGGCCCGGGACAGTCATTTCTGTTTGTATTTTTTGGGCAATTTCAAAGCTTAGTTTTTCGCTATCGCCATCGGTAACTTTATCAGCTTCTACAATAACTCTCAATTCTCTACCAGCTTGTATAGCGTACGCTTTTTCTACACCAGTGTAAGCTAAAGCCATGTTTTCTAAATCTTTAATACGCTGTATGTATTGCTGCATTATTTCTCTTCTTGCACCTGGCCTAGCTCCGCTAATAGCATCGCAAGCCTGTATAATTGGGGAAATAACGTATTGCATTTCCATTTCATCATGGTGGGCTCCAATGGCATTTACTACAGCAGGGTTTTCACCATATTTTTCAGCCAATTTTGCCCCTAAAAGTGCATGGCTTAATTCAGTTTCTTCATCGGGAACTTTACCAATATCATGCAATAAGCCTGCTCTTTTTGCTAACTTAGGATTCATCCCTAACTCACTTGCCATTATTGCACAAAGGTTGGCAGTTTCTCTACTATGCATTAATAAATTTTGCCCGTAACTACTACGGAAACGCATACGACCAACCATCCGTATTAACTCTTTATGTAGCCCATGTACACCCAATTCCATGGCGGTACGTTCGCCAATTTCCATTACTTGGTCGTCAATTTGTTTCTTCGTTTTTTCTACAACTTCCTCAATTCTTGCAGGGTGTATTCTACCATCGGCAACAAGGCGTTGTAAGCTTAATCTGGCTATCTCTCTACGCAATGGATCAAAAGATGAAAGTACAATGGCCTCTGGCGTATCATCTACAATTAAATCTACTCCAGTAGCGGCTTCTATAGCTCTAATATTTCTTCCTTCTCTACCAATAATACTACCTTTTATTTCATCGCTTTCTAAATTAAATACAGTAATACTATTTTCAATTGCCACCTCGGCAGCGGTACGTTGTATGGTTTGTATTACTATTTTACGAGCCTCTTTACCAGCTTTTTGTTTAGCATCTTCAATAATTTCTTGCTGTATTACTAATGCCTTTGTATGTGCTTCTTGCTTTAAACTTTCTATTAATTGCGTTTTAGCATCTTCGGCTGTTAAGCCAGCAACTTTTTCTAAGCGGCGTATATGCTCTTCTTGATGTTTTTCTAATTCGGTACGTTTTGCATTAACCACTTCTATTTGGCGGTTAAGTGTTTCCTTAATAGCATCGTTATCCTTTACTTGTTTTTCAAGATTTTGGTCTTTTTGATTTAACGATTGCTCTTTTTGCTTAATACGGCTTTCGCTTTCAACAATTTTTTGATTTCGTTGTAGCACATCTTTTTCATGCTCCGATTTAAGTTGTACAAACTTTTCTTTGGCTTCTAAAAGCTTTTCTTTTTTTAAATTTTCGGCTTGTAAGTTGCCATCGGCAATAATGCGTTGAGCTTGTTGTTCTGCATCTTCAACTTGTTTTTTGGTGTTTTTGGCAAATACTAATTTGCCCAGCACCGTTCCGCCAACTAATGCGGCTACTGCTATAATAATATATATTACTATTGGTTCCATTGATTGTTTCTGTTTTAAATCGGTTCAAAATCATATAAAAAACCCCAAAACTTATAAAATATGGCAAAGGGGTTTAATTAACGAAGATAAGAAATTTGTTGAGGATTTTTAAGTGTATAAATTACATTGTATCAATCATATTGGTAAATAGTATTAAATGTTATAGATTTATAAATTAATGGTTGCGGTAGTAGTATTCCAAAACATTATTCCTTAAACCTCATCAGATTAACCAAATATGAATCGTTTTTCTACTTTTAGAAAGCTATATACCAAAATATCTACTATTGGCTATACAAAAAACCTGCTTAGTTACGAAAAAAAAAGGGTACTAGTATTTAATCAATTAAATTTTGCCGCACTTGTATTTTCTATTATTAGGTTAATTTATATGGCTATTAAAACACCTAGCTATTACAATTTTACCACACTGGCTATTAATTTTACTTTAACTGGCATGTTTTTATTGTTAATATGGATGATGAAAAAACAATATTTTAAATGGGCTACTATCTCCTCCTTCTTAATTGTTCCACCACTTATTGGCGTTGTTACATGGGCAAGTAAAGATGAAGGAATGAATATGTTTGTAATAAATTATATGATGTTTTGTTTTTTCTTTTTGTATAGAGTTAAACATAGCTTAATAGCATTTACGTATTGTTTTATTATTTTTTTAATTATTCATTTTAAGTTGGAGAAAGATATAGGTATGAGAGACTTTGGTACGCCAAGCTTTAACCTTGCCATGTTTAATTATATTGTAGCATTTGTAATGTTTTTTGCTACCTTATCGCTTATTAAATATCAAGTATGGACGTATGAAAAATCGATAAAAAGTAAAACAAAAGCATTAGAAGAACGAAATATAGAAATTGAAGCAAAGAATGATACACTTAAAATGCAATCGTCTAATTTAGAAATAAAAACAGAACAACTTTCGGGGTTAAATAGGGTTAAAACAAAATTATTTTCTGTTATATCGCATGATTTACGAACATCTATTTATTCGTTTAAAAACATTTTAGAGAGTTACAGGTTAGGCTATATTACCAAAGAGGAGTTATTGGAAGAAATACCTGACTTAAGTAGCGAAGTAGATAGTTGTACAGAGTTAATGGATAATCTTTTAAGTTGGGGTAAAGATCAATTTAAGGAAAGAAATATTCTGCCTGAAAATATTGGTATACGAAACTTGGTTGACGTAGTTTTTAAACAATTGAGTATTCGTATTGATAAAAAAAATCTATCTGTTCTAAATGATGTTTCAAGCCAT
>JANNWD010000436.1:0-1714 GCA_031408315.1 Bacteroidota bacterium | reverse complement strand
GACATGTTGGACATTTTGGAAGCGTACGTTGGAAAATTGGACCGTGCTGATCCCAACTGGCACGAGTCTTGGAACCGTAAACGAGAACAACTCTCTTCTCCGTCGTCGGACTTCGACCTCATCCAGTTGAAGTGAAGGGGCAGCTTCTCGCGCCTGGATGACGTAAAAGCAACCGGCTGTCGGAACTGGCAATCCAAGCCGATATGAATAGTAGACTACCGCGCTCTTCAATCAGCACACGGGACGCCAATCGCGCATACCGGTACGAATACCGAGTGTCAAATCCGGGAAGGCGCACTTTTAATTAAATAAACGCCCACAAACTTAAAACACTTACACTCACAGTAACAGTAGTTCTTCTTCATTATTGCCTACTTCAGACATATTACTATTACCGGTAGTCACCAATGTCTATGTATGGACATATCCATAGAACCAGATAGAACATATGTACTGAAAAGTACATAAAGCTATATATCTTAAATCTTCCGCAAAATCATTCAAATGACTTTGTCCAGCAGACTACAAGTACAAGTTTTGGGAATTGTCATGATACCGGGATTGCCCGATGTTCCGGCTACGGCAGAAGTCGCCATTTTCAGCCTGGATCATAATTTTTCACACCTCCTCATTTCTCTGCTCCATGGAAGAATGAATATCAAGCCACCATCATGAAAGCCACTTGTAACAAGGTGGTGCGCTGTTCACTCTACGCTTGCTGCTTCGTCTCTCTCTTTCTATCGGTCTTTCTATCACAAGGGCTTCAGCGAAGATTTTATTCCACAAATGATGACAAAGCCGTGGTACGTTCGTTTTGGATCTTGTTGTACCTGGTGTGTGCTTTTCAGATTTCTTCGCATTCACTGACAACGTTTTGTTGTTGTTGTTTTGTATGTGCGTGTGTTTGTACGTCTTTTTCGTATAACAGCATTATAGTCCGCTGAGGCATAGCTCTGCAACTAGCAAGTCACATACAGTAGGCGTCGATGAAGACGATCGAAAACCGATACAAGATAACCGAAAAGTCCATCAGGCGCACAATCAGCAGCCACAGCAGCAGCAGCAGCAGCAGCAGCATGAAGATAATTCGCCAGTGACAGCGTCGGTGCTATCGGATGAGAACGTTCTGATCGTCATTATCTCGAATCGAAAGGATGGAATCATCCCGACAATCGCAAGTATTCTAGCGACGTCGTCCAAACCGGTCGATGTCGTTTTAATTGGGGAGCACGACGTCAGTGAGCAGGTGCGACTACACTTTGGAGATGATCGCATCCATGACTTTACTTCGCTGTCGGTCCAGGACGTGAGTGACGACTTGATCAAACAGGGGCACGTGCCGATCTGGCTGTGGGATACATGGCACATATCAGTCAACAACCCTTCCTGGAGAAACGAAAACACGTTACATGTTGGACCCTGGGACGACCTGCAAACTCACGCGCACGAGCTGAATCACATTCGATTTTATCTGCCCCATTTGTCAATTTTTCGAGGTAAGAAATACTTTTACTTTTTGGACGATGACATTCTCGTGCGAAAGGACTTAAGCGTGTTGGCGACAAACACTATGGCCGATCTCGACTCAAACAAGGGTTTGGTCGGGCCCTGCAATATTTGGATATGGAATTCCAACTGCTTTCACTTTGAGTTTCGAAGTCAGCAGGACAACATTTTGGAAACACCATCTTTGTACGGGGATCGCGAAGTCTGT
>JANNWD010000435.1:0-3996 GCA_031408315.1 Bacteroidota bacterium | reverse complement strand
AGCATTTTTTTTAATTTTTATGCTGTTGTTTTTTATTACTTATCAATTTATTTACAAAAAAACATTGTTACGTACAATTGTGGTTACTGCATTTAGTTTATACTTTTTTTACAAAGCCTGTGGTTGGTATGTTTTATTTATTGTAGTAGCTGCAATTTTCGATTATACTATTAGCAACGCTATATATTTATCTAAACAAAAAAACAAACGAAAAACATTATTAGTTGTAAGCATAGTTTTAAATTTAAGTTTACTTTTCTTTTTTAAGTACACCAATTTATTTATTGACACAGTAAATAATTTACGTATTGGGAAAATAGAACCTCTTAATTTAATTTTGCCCATTGGTATTTCGTTTTACACTTTTGAAAATTTGAGTTACACTATTGATGTGTATCGCAAACAATTTAAACCTGTACAATCGTTTTGGGATTATTTATTTTTTCTTTCCTTCTTTCCCAAATTAATGATGGGCCCAATTGTAAGAGCTGCGGATTTTGTACCGCAAATTCGAAAAAATATAAACGTTAGTAACGAACAGGTAAGCCAGGGTTTGTATTTAATTGGCAGTGGTATTTTTAAAAAGATGATTATATCGGATTACTTGTACGGCAATTATGTAGAACGAGTTTTTGACAACCCAAGCTTATACACAGGTGTAGAGTGCATTACCGGTGTGTACGGTTATGCCATGGTTATTTATTGCGACTTTAGTGGCTACAGCAGTATGGCTATTGGTATAGGTAAATGGATGGGGTTTGAAATTAATCCAAACTTTGCATCGCCATATCAAAGTAAAAGTATTACAGAGTTTTGGCGTAGGTGGCACATGAGTTTAAGCAGTTGGTTAAAAGATTATTTATATATTCCTTTGGGTGGAAATAGATGTAGTAAATTAAGGCAAAATGTAAATTTATTTATTACCATGTTGTTGGGTGGTTTATGGCATGGTGCCAGTTGGAATTTTGTTTTTTGGGGAGGTTTGCATGGCACAGCATTAGGTATAGATAAAGTAAAAAATAATTTAATAGAGCGTAATAGTTTTATAAAAAATATCTATCAAAAAAATAAAAAACTATTTGGTATCCTTGGCGTTGTACTTACGTTTCACTTTGTATGCTTGTGTTGGATATTTTTTAAAGCCAACTCTTTTGCCGATAGTAAAACAATGTTACACCAAATTACTAGCAATTTAAATTTGCAACTTACTACACAATTAGTAGTAGCCTATACTGGAGTATTCGTTGTTTTACTAATGGCATTTATTTTACATTTCATTCCTATACAAACAGAAAATAAAGCGGTAGCTTGGCTTAACACCACAAATATTTTTGTAAAAATTGGGTTGTTCTTTTTAGTTGTTTTTTTTGCCATACAATTAAAACAAGCAGAGCCAATACTGCCAGTATATTTACAATTTTAGAAAAATAGTTTTTTAAGCATTAAAGCAATATTATCTTGCAATAAAAAATTGAGCAATATTATAATATATACAGATGGTGCTGCAAGAGGAAACCCTGGCCCAGGTGGTTATGGTGTTGTGCTTATGTATGGCAAACATAAAAAAGAAATGGCACAAGGTTATAGGCTTACTACTAATAATCGTATGGAATTATTGGCGGTAATTGAGGCATTAGAAAGTGTAAAGAAAAAAGAACTACCCATTCATATTTTTAGCGACAGCCAATATGTAGTAAAAGCTATTAACGAAGGCTGGCTTAACACTTGGATAAAAACTGATTTTAAAGGTGGTAAAAAAAATAAAGATCTTTGGAAAAAATACTACCAACTTGCTAAAGATTTTTCTATAAAAGTAATTTGGGTAAAAGGTCATGCTAGTAATACTTACAACAACCGCTGTGATGAATTGGCAACTGCTGCTGCCGATGGAAAACATTTATTGGTAGATGAATGGTACGAACAAAATAAGGATAAATAAAATTAGGAAAATTTACTTTTACATCATTGTAAAATCAGCAGTAGGCCCATAACTCATTGGCACTTTTACATCCAATAATCTATAATAAACTCCTAATTGTGCTCTGTGATGAATAATGTGGTTAATTACAAAATTGCGTAGCACAACAACTTTAGGCATTGTAAAAAACACTTGATCGCCTTTACACATTGTCCAGTTTTGGTGAAAGATTTCATCGCCACAGTTTTTTAATACCTCTATGGCTTTAGTTGTTTTTTCTTTGTGTAAGGCTACTAATTGATTAGCATTTTCTGCAATGGTTGGTATATATTGAATTGTTGCCCAATCATAAACATCTTGCAGAATAGCAACACCAACCCAATCGGTAAGTTCTACTACATGACCAGTTAGGGATTTTAAATCCATACTTTTTTCATGTGGCTTAAAGTCCCCTTTATCAGCAGGATAAACCTCTAAAAAAATTTGTGTAACTTTTGATTCGTAGTCTAACTGCTCAAGAAAACCATTGCTAATTGACATAAAAAGAATATTAAATTATCTTCTTTCAGCTTCTTTAATAATTAATGGCTTAGCTTTTTTACCCAACATAATGCCATTAAGGCTATCCATTGCATCTTTAGCTTCTGTAGTATCCGGCATATCTACAAATGCAAATCCACGGCTTTTGCCAGTTTCTCTATCTAACACAACTTTAGCTGATTTAATTGTACCAAATTTTTCAAATATTTCTACCAATTCAGCATCATCCAAATCATAGGGAAGACCAATAACAAAAAGATTCATATACAGTTTTTTTACAAAAGTAAGGGTATAGTTTCGTACTACCACACAACTTAATACAATACTAAAATATCTACACAAAATTAATTTGCCTTAACTGATCCCCCCTGTGTAATCATATTCTTCATCACTTTTACAGTTTCATCTATATAAATATCATTACTTAAACGCTTAAGCCAAGCATTATTTTTTTCAACTTTATCTTTAGTAGCATCTACAGCTAAAGCATCTGCACTTGTATTTTTTACAACCAGCTCTTTTTGTAATTTAAATAGTGTTTCTAATTGCTTATACGATGCTTTTAATTGCTTTTGTTCATTTTTATACTTACTAATATTTAAAGAGTACTCTTTGTCATTTAACTTATCCATTTCTGCCAATGTAGTCTTAATTTTACCTAACGTTATACTCTCACTATTTTTTAAATAAGTACTTGGATTATTTGTTACAGTGCTTGTCCAAGGCGTATAATCTGCTTTTGCAATTTCATCCCAAGGCAAACTTGCTGTGTTATCTTTTTCTCTAAATTTTAAAGATTCATATCTATCCGGAAAAACTATATCTGGTGTTACTCCTTTTAATTGTGTGCTACCACCATTTACTCTATAAAATTTTTGAAGTGTTAATTTTATACTCCCCAAATCTTCCTTATTTTCTTTTCCAAAAACAGGGTTATCACTTTCGGGGCTTAGTGGTATAGTACGCTGTACAGTGCCTTTTCCATAGGTAGATGTACTACCAATTACAATACCTCTTTTATAATCTTGTATTGCTGCGGCAAAAATTTCCGATGCACTTGCACTAAACTCGTTAACCATAACTGTTAGTGGACCATCATATAAAACAGATTTGTCTTTATCTTTCCATGTGTAAGGTTTTTCGCCACGGCTTTGTACTTGGCAAATTGCTCCCTCTTCTATAAATAAACCAGCCATTTTTACCACCTCTGGCAAACTTCCGCCTCCATTATTTCTTAAATCAATAATTATACCTTCTACATTTTCTGCTTTTAATTTTTTAACTTCTTTGGCTACATCTTGGGAACATTTGTGTCCATCGGCATCAGTAAAATTTAAATAAAATTCGGGCAAATAAATATATCCAATTTTTTTATCGCCATTAATTATGGCACTTTTTGCAAAAGTATCTTCAAGATCAACTTTTGCTCTTAAAATGGCAATTACTTTAATACTACCATCAACTCTTTTTACGGTTAACCTTACTTCCGAACCTTTTGTTGCACCACGTATTAATTTTACAGCATCTGGCACATCATA
>JANNWD010000434.1:0-11207 GCA_031408315.1 Bacteroidota bacterium | reverse complement strand
CAATTAATGTTTGATGTTAAAGATGCTTTACAAGCTATTAAAGAAAAATATCAAGGCAAAATTCCATCCCTAATAACCTTTGCTACTGGCCCAAGCCGTACCGCCGATATTGAAAAAACACTAGTTACAGGTGTACATGGTCCAAAAGAAGTATATTGTTTTTTGGTAGAAGGGTAGTAGAAAAAATTGTATATTTGAGTAATGAGCTTTAATAAAACATATCGTATTGTATTACGTAAGGAGGTTGATGGCACTTACACAGCAATGGTGCCTGCATTAAATGGATGTGTTACATGGGGTGAAAATATTGACCATGCTTTAGAAATGGCAAAAGATGCAATTAAAGGTTATATTGAAGTTTTACAAAAAGAGGGTGAGCCAATTCCTGATGATAATGAAACACTAGAATATTCATTGCAACTTACTGCATAAGTATTTTTTAACTTATGAATCAAAGCCCCCAACACCTTATTAAACTTCTCGAAAGCAAAGGATACTTGTTAAAAAGAGTTACGGGTAGTCATCATATTTTTTTTCATCCAACAGAGAGAAAAACAATTGTAGTACCAGTGCATGGTAAAAGAGATATTCCGAATGGTACATTTTTAACAATACTAAAGCAAGCTGGTATTTCTAAAAACGAAATTTAAAATGAACAACACAGTTACACACTTATTTGTTTACGGCTCATTAAGAAGTGGCTTTCGTACAGCCGCTTACACTTATCTTTCAAAATATTTTACCTTAATAGGACAAGGTTACGTTAAGGGCAAATTATACGATACTGGTGCATACCCAGTAGCCGTAACCACTATCGATGAAAAATATTTAGTTGGCGAATTATACTCCATAAACAATGCTAATGAATTTACATGGGCAATAGAACAGCTAGATGATTATGAAGGATTAAATGTTGAAAATGGCGAAACGACAATGTATAAAAGAGAGGTAGCAACAATTACTTGTGAGCATCAAAAAACTGATGCTTGGGTGTATTGGTACAATAAAGATGTTACCAACCTGCCCGAAATTGCCAGCGGCGATTTAATGGAATATTTGAATAGTAAAAAATAAGGTGGTTTGATGAATAAAAAAATCTACTTTCTATCCGATTTTCATTTGGGTGCACCCAATGCACAAGCTAGTTTAATTAGAGAAAAAAAAATCATTCAATTTTTAAATGAAATTAGGCATACTGCTGAGCAAATTTTTATTGTAGGCGATTTGTTTGATTTTTGGTACGAATATAAAAAAGTAGTACCCAAAGGCTATGTACGTATTTTGGGCAAACTTGCAGAACTTACGGATAGCGGCATCCCCATTCATTTTTTTGTAGGCAATCATGATATGTGGATGAAAGATTATTTTGAAACTGAATTGAACATCCCTGTTTACTTTGAGCCACACCCATTTACATTTAATAACAAAACTTTTTTAATTGGCCATGGCGATGGATTAGGGCCTGGCGACCATGGTTATAAATTTATAAAAAAAATTTTTAGAAGTAAAATAAGCCAGTTTTTCTTTGGCATTTTACCGCCTTACATTGGTATGGGTATTGCAAATTATTTTAGCCAAAAAAGCAGGGCTCAAACTGGGCAAACAGATGAAAAATTTTTAGGTGAGGAAAAAGAATGGCTTATAATTTATTGTAGAGAAATTTTAAAAACAACCCATTACGATTATTTTATTTTTGGTCACAGGCATTTACCCATAAACTTTAACTTATCGGCAAGCAGCCTTTATGTAAATTTGGGCGACTGGATAAAGTATAATAGTTATGCTGTTTTTGATGGCGAAAAATTAGAGTTGAAGTATTATAAAAATAATGAATAAAATAAAAATCATATTATTTTCTCTGTATCTCTCCGCCTCTGCGGTTGTTTCTTTTCCATGTTTAGCACAAACTGATTCTTCTTTTACGCTAATAAAAAAAATTGAAGGAAATTATTCATATGTAAACGTAGATAACTTAGATAATATTTACTTAATAACCCATACTAATCAACTTAAAAAAGTAAATACCAATGGCGATTCGTTAGCTATTTTTAACGATGTAAAACGCTTTGGCAATCCATCTTATATTGATGTTACTAATCCCTTAAAAGTATTGTTGTATTATAATAAATTTAGTACAACCGTTGTTTTAGATCGTTTTTTTAATGTTAGAAACACTATCAACTTTAGAAAACAAAATATTTTTTTAGTAAATAATATTGCAACTAGTTACGACAATAATATTTGGCTTTTTGATGAACAAAATTATTTGCTAAAAAAAGTAGATGAAAATGGTAAAACGTTAGTAGAAACAGTTGACTGGCGTACTTTTTTTGATACCGTTCCGGCACCTACAAAAATAATGGATAGAAACAATTTTGTGTATTTATACGATACTGCAAAAGGTTTCTACATTTTTGATTACTACGGTGCATTTAAAACAAAACTCCCTTTTTTACAGTGGCAGTTTGTAGAAATTAGCGGCGATTATTTATACGGCTTTAAACACAATAAACTGTACAGTTATAATTTAAAAACTACCGAGCAAAAAGAATATCCACTACCAGCTTTTATTAAAAACTACCAATTTATAGAGGTAATGAATGGTAAACTCTATCTTTTAAAACAAGATGGTGTAGAAATTTATCAACTTAAATAACTTTAGTTCCTTTATTGTATTTTTACACATGAATTTTTGGGATATCATTTTTTTAGATAATACTGTAAAAAACTACACTCTCGTACTAGGCATAATTTTAACTTGCTTTATTTTAAAAAGATATTTTTCAAGATATATTGCAAGAATCCTATTTAAACTAATTCAGCGTATTTGGAAAAATTTAGACAAAAAAAATTTTGTTGATTTAGTGGTTGAACCTATGGAATGGTTTTTATTAATTTTAGTAACTGTTTTCACCATTGATAAATTAAATTTTCCTACTGATTTAGATTATAAAATTTACGGCCACAGCACACAACAACTTTTTGATAAACTAGGCATTGGTATTATCATTATTTCGTTTGCTTTTTTATTATTACGCATTATTGATTTTATAGCATTTGTGTTAGCACAAAAAGCAACTGCCACACAAAATAAGGAAGACGACCAATTAGTAATTTTTTTAAGAGATTTTTTAAAAATAATTATAGGTATTGCTTGTTTTTTAATTTTATTAAAAGCCTGTTTTAATCAGCCTATTGGCACATTACTTACAAGCCTTAGTATTGTTGGTGCTGCAATTGCATTAGCCGCAAAAGAAAGTTTAGAAAACCTCATTGCGTCTTTCATTATTTTTTTTGATAAGCCCTTTACAGCTGGCGACACAGTAAAAGTAAATGCTGTAACAGGTACTGTAGAAAAAATTGGTTTACGTAGTACAAGAATACGTACAGTAGATAAAACCTTGGTAACTGTACCCAACAAACAAATGGTTGATAGTGTAGTTGATAATTGGAGTATGCGTAACAATCGTAGAGCAGAAATAAAATTAGAATTATCCGTATTAACACCTTCCGCAACCTTACAAACTATAATTGAAAAAATTAAACTAAAGTTGGCAGAAGACACAAAAAGCATCTCTTCGTTTGATGTGTATTTTACAGAAGTAACAAAAAGTGCTAACACAATTATGGTAGAGTTTTTTACAGGGCCAGTTTCAATGGATATATTTATTTTATTAAAACAAGATTATCTTTTATTTATTAAAAACTTATTAGAGGATAATGAAGTAAAAATGAGTGGTGTTAATGAGGCTATTATTACAAAATCATCAACGGAGTAAACTTTAGTCAACATCATTTTATATTTATCAAAGCAAATTAATACTTACATTAATTTGGGAAAAATAAAAACCTACAATTATAAAAAATATTTACGAATTCTATGGTATAAAGCCCGTAGCTCCCTTTTTACATTGGTTTGATAAGCTGTATTTTTTTTGGCATATTTTTTCTTATTATAGACTGTAGTCATTTATTAGAAATGCCTAATTGCAATACCACCACCTTTCAACATTTTTTAGGTTATGTAGCTGAGCAAATTCCAACAGAGTTTAAAATGATGATATTGGATAATGGAGCTTTCCATCATGCAAAAAAACTAAACATTACAAATAACATTGCTTTACTGTTTTTGCTTCCCTAATCCCCAGAACTTAACCTAGCAGAAAAAAAGTAGCGACACTTTAAAGACAGGGTAAGCATGATTGCTTATAAAAATATTAAATTTCTGCAAAACAAAATCTCAATAATCATAAAAATTCTTATAATTGAAAATGTAAAATCTATTTGTGGAAACCAATTTTATAAACAAACATTTAAATGCGCTTTTAATGTATAATTGGTATAACTCATTATATAATGTGTGATTTTTTGGTTTAAGAATTTTTAATTGGTAAACTCCCTTTATTAATAGCAAATGAACAAACCAAAATTGTAAGCGGAAGCATAAACCACCCACTTGGGTGAACATTTTTCAAATATTAACTATACTTTTACTGTGTAAATAAATCCTCTTTCATGCGTTTTGTAACGGTTACTTTGTTTGCTTTTACAACATTTTGCTTTTGTAATTTTTCAAAAGCTCAACCCATCTCTGTTTTGTTACAAAGTAATTTAACTGATTTTGAAAAGGCAGATACGTTATTAAAAATAGCCAAAAAACAACAAGTAAGATTTAAATTAGATAGTGCAATGCTATGTTATAACAACGGCTTACCATTAGCTCATAAGGTTAATGATAAAAATCAGTTGTTTGCTTATTATATATATATGAGTAAAGCATTTAGGCTTAAAGGAGATGTAGATAAGGCTTTAGTATGTATTTACAAAGCAACTCCTTATTTGCATGACAAAACTTCATTACCTTACCGCTTTTTTTACTACTTAAATTTAGGGCATTACTATGTTGAAAAAAATAATTCCGACTCTGCATTGCACTATTACTATTTAGCCGAATCAACCGCAAACAAGTATAAACCTTATGAGAATTGGGTTGTGTATGAGGGTATAGCAAGGCTTTTTTCTAAAACAAAAGCAAGCACTAAAATAGAAGAGTATTTACTAAAAGCACATGCACTTACAAAAAGTGGTGGTATCAAGTCGGATTATGCCTCCGTATTATTTGCTCTAAACGATTTTTATGTACTCACAAGTCAAACCGAGAAGTTTGGTAAAATATTACAGGAGTACGAAGAGGTTAAAAAAACAATTAAAATTAACTTGACTCAAGACCCTGTGCATTCAATGTTATTTGTTGATTGGAATACAAAAAAAATTGATGAAAAAGTTACTTTTATTAATAAGGTAAAAGAGGCAAATATAAAATCTGGTTCTCCAAGTGCCGTTGCAGCAGCAAACCTTTACTTAGTGCAAGCGTACGAAACAGATAAACAATACAATAAAGCAATTGATTATTTAACAGAAAATGAACAGAAATATTTAGACCCTCAAAATTTAGTAAATCAATATATCAATTTACATTATAAATATCGTATTCAAAAAAAAATGGGGAGTTATAATGATGCTCTTGCTACAGGTGAAAAAATGTTAGCATTAAGTGATAAATTATCAAATGTTAGTTCAAAAGAAATTGCACTTGATTTGGAAAAAAAATATGAAACACAAAAAAAGGAAAATGAAATTGCTTTATTGAGCACTAAAAATTTACTCTCTCAAAGTGAAATAGATTTGTTAAATACACAAAAGGCATTTGATGTTAAAAATATTGAATTCCTAACATCACAAAAAAAAATAAAAGATATTGAACTTATTAAGCAACTTGTTTTGCAAGAAGGTTTAATAAAGCAAAATGAATTAAAAAATGAATTGTTTGAAAAGGAACAATATGCTAATGCTTTATTGGCAAGTGAAAACGAGTTGAAAAAATCTGAACTCAAAAAAGAGTTATCATTAAAGGAATCTCTTACAAGAGAGAATAGCTTACAAATAAATAAGCTATCTAAAGAAAAACAAATAAAATGGAGTTTAGCTGGAGGTTTATTTGTGTTACTACTAGGTGCAACAAGTATTTTCACATTATACCGAAAACAAATACAAAAAAATATTATCATACAAAAACAAGCTGCTGATTTAGAAGTGTTAATGAAAGAAATACATCATCGGGTAAAAAATAATTTACAAGTAGTAAGTAGTTTGCTGGATTTGCAAAGCCATAGCATTACTGATGCCCAAGCACACGAAGCTGTAAAAGAAGGAAAAAATAGAGTGCAAAGTATGGCACTTATTCATCAAAATTTATATAGCGAAGGAAATATAAAAGGGATAAGATTAAAAGAGTATGTAACTAATCTTTTACAAACGCTTTGCGACTCTTATAATATTAGTAACGATAAGGTAAAAATTAATGCCGCTATTGATGACTTAAATTTAGATGTAGATACTATGATACCTTTGGGCTTAGTGTTAAACGAATTAGTAAGCAATGCTTTTAAATATGCGTTTAATAAAACTAAAAGTGGGGTGTTAAATATTTTATTGAAAGAGCAAGCCAATCAATTACATTTAATGGTAAGTGATAATGGTGGCGGATTTCCACTAGGGATGGATGTAAAAACAAATAAGTCTTTTGGTTTAAAAATGATAAGAGCCTTTGCTCAAAAACTTAAAGCCACATTAGATATTTATAATAATAATGGAGCAGTGGTAGAAATGAAAATTTCAAAATTTAGTGTGGTATGAGTAAACACAAAATATTAATTGTAGAGGATGAGCCGATGATTGCCGAAAATATTTCGTTGTATTTAGATAACAACGATTTTGAAGTAAGTGCAATTGCTTATGATAGTGATGATGCTTTTACACAATTAAAAACAAATACCCCCGATGCCGTTATTTTAGACATTAATTTAGGTAGCGAAAAAGATGGTATTGATATTGCAAACCACATCAACCAAAATTACCAACTGCCTTTTTTATTTTTAACCAGCTACTCCGATAAAGGGACATTGGACAGGGCCAAGGCAGTAAAGCCTAGCGGCTATATTGTAAAGCCATTTAATGAACGTACACTTTTAGCTTCTTTAGAAATTGGCATTAGTAACTATGCTGCAAAAAAAAACCACGATATGCCTAAACTTAGTATGGAAAAAATTAACAGGCATTTATTAGCCCCACTTAGCGATAGAGAATTTGAAATTGCTCAACTGGTTTACGAAGGAATAACTAATACACAAATTGCCGAAAAAATGTACATCAGCATTAACACTGTAAAATCTCACCTCAAAAGTATTCATTTAAAATTAGATGCCAGCACAAGGCTTCAAGTAATACAAAGGCTACGAGAATTGATGCTTAAATAGTTTTTATAAAACCACCCAGTTGGGTGAAAAAACAAAACATTTACTTCTTCATATTTACAACTATAAAAAAGTTGCTTTATGAAGAAATTTTTATGTATAGCTGTTGTAGTTTTTTGTTTTATCCATAGTACTATTGCACAATCTGTAGCCATTAACACAACTGGTGCAACTGCCAATGCCAGTTCTATTTTAGATGTGCAAAGCACCACAAAGGGTATGCTTATTCCTCGGATGACAAAGGCACAAAAAAATGCTATTGCTACACCAGCAACGGGTTTATTAATTTATCAAGGAGCCCCAGATAGTACAGGTTTTTACTATTATAACAGCAGTCAGTGGATATGGCTTAACTCTTTTGGCGGAAACGATTGGAAACTTACAGGGAATGCTGGTACAGATACTGCTGTAAATTTTATAGGCACTACAGATAATATGCCGTTGGCTTTTCGGGTAAATAATGAAAAAAGTGGAAGGATAGAAAGTGATGCTGCTTCCGCAAATACTTTCTTAGGTAATAGGTCTGGATTAATTAATACAGGTGATAACAATACTGCATTTGGTTTTAGAACGTTAAGTAGCAATACTATCGGTTTTTCTAATGTTGCCATAGGTAATAGAGCATTAGAAACACTTACAGGAAATAAGGCATACAATGTTGCTATAGGAGATAATGCTTTACAAAATAGTAATGGCACTTATAATATTGGCATTGGCTATCAAACCCTAAAGCAAACAACTGGCAATGCAAATATTGCTATTGGAACTTTGGCGTTAGAAAACAATACAACAGGAATAGCCAATACTAGTATTGGCTATTATGCACTTAAATCTAATACAACAGGTAAAGAGAATATTGGTATTGGTCATTTACCCCTTTTTAATAATTTAACTGGTAGTTTTAATATAGCAATAGGAGACAGTGCAGCTTACAGTGGTACAAATCTTTCGAATTTAATAGCTATTGGTAATAAATCATTATTCGCCAATGTATCTGGTACCAACCTTACTGCCTTGGGTGATTCAGCTTTGTATGGCAATACATCAGGCTATAGTAATATTGCCATAGGCAATTCAGCATTAGTAAAAAACACCGCAGGGTATCAAAATACAGCCATCGGTTATAATACACTAAAATCAAATATTACTGGCTTTGCAAACATTGCCATTGGAGACTTAGCTTTATCTGCCAATACAACTAACTGGAATATTGCTATTGGGAGAAATGCACTTAGAGAAACAACTACAGGAGATAAAAATATAGCCATTGGTGAGAACGCTTTGGAAGATAATATTACTGGTCAAAATAATGTAGCAATAGGCTATGCTTCTCAAAGTGGTTCAGGAACTAATAACAGCAATAATGTTTCTTTAGGGTGGAGAACATTGTGGAGAGCTAATGGATATTCCAATACCGCCATAGGTGGAGATGCTATGGGTAAACCAACAACGCCATATACAGTTAATAATATCGTAGCTGTTGGGGATAGTGCCTTGTTTAATATTACTACAGGAGCAAATTCTAATACTGCTATTGGTAGCAAGGTATTGTACAGTAATACAACGGGTAGTTCTAATACCGGCTTAGGGTATCAAAGCTTAAAAGATAATACTACTGGAACTCTAAATACTGCATTAGGTAAAAATGCACTTTGGAAAAACACCACTGGAGATGCCAATACAGCTGTTGGAATGAACAGTTTGACCAATTTAATTGATGGTAATTATAATACCGCTGTAGGTTGGGTGTCGCAAGGAGGTAATGATAATGGCGATCAAAACTCTTCTTTAGGTTACAGAAGTGCGGCAAGTAATAATACTGGAAATGATAATACTGCAATAGGTTTTCAAGCATTAGAATCTAACCTTGCTGGTGATGATAACGTAGCGGTAGGGTCATTGGCTCTAAATTCTGGAACTGGACTTACAAGAAATACAGCAGTTGGTTATAGTGCTGGATTTAACAATTTAGCAGGAGTAAATAATATTTTTATTGGCTACAATGCCGGATATAATGAAACAGGTTCTAACAAATTGTATATTGAAAGTTCAAGCTCTACCTCACCACTTATTTTTGGCGATTTTGCCGCCAACTTATTACGTATAAATGGCACACTAAATATTAATAACGATTATTCCTTTCCAACAGTAGACGGTACAGCAAATCAAGTATTACGTACCAATGGTGTGGGTGCTGTAAGCTGGGCTACCTTAAATGGAGAAAGCACAACAGCAAACAATGGGCTAACACTAACAGGTAGCAATGTGGCTTTAGGAGGTACTCTTTTAAGTAATACAACAATTACTAATGGCAATTTTAATTTAACAAATAACCTTAATGGCACAGGCGATTTTTTAATTACCACTCCATCTACAAATGCTTTTACAATATTAAACACTGGCAATACTGGTATTAATACTAATACACCCACACATCGTTTACATTTGATTAATGATGTTAGCGGTTCATCAAGTAATTACACAAATGGTATGCTTATCCAAAATAATAACGCAACTGCTGGGCAAGCCACTTTAGCTTTTAAAAATATAGTTTTACCTAGTAGCAGAGCTTGGATAACAGGTATGAATACGTTTGATAATTATGTAATTGCCTACGGCGATTCTTTAAGTGCAACAAATGTAGTGGTAAGAGTAGATACCGCAGGTTTTGTTGGTATTAATCCGCTTGGTTTTCCGGGTAGCAGGTTAGATGTAAACGGAAGCTTTGGTAACGCTATAAGGGTGGTAAGTGTTAACCAAACACTGGGTGATGATGACCATAGTATAATTGTAGCCACAGGAACTGGGGCTATTACAATTACTTTACCAGCGGCAACTAGTTGCGAAAGAAGAGAGTATATTATTGTAAATAGAACGGGTACAGATAAAACTATTTCGCCAGCATATAATGATTTTAGTGGTACAAGTACTGCTGCCCCTGCTAATGCTAGCATAACGCTGCAAAGCAATGGTACCAATTGGTTTCGGATAAGATAAAATTTACTAATAAGTCTATTAAACTAAACTTTGAAAAAAGAGTCTTTATTTTTTTAAAATAAAAAATTTAATTATGAAAAAGTATGTTTCAATTTTAATGCTATTTGTTTTTGTACTTACCACAGCATTTTATTCCCCCTCTAACAACTGGAAATTTGTAGGTGATAAAATGGTAGGCTTTGGTATAGACCATGATGTAATTATTACAGGTAACACAAATGATGATTTTAGAAAACTAAAACTTAAAGTAAGCAGTGGTCCATTAAAAATGTACAATATGAAAGTATATTTTGATAACGGAAGTGTGCAAGAGGTTTCGTTACGTCAGCACATACGCCAAGGCGGCGAAAGTAGAGTAATTGATTTAGATGGCGGCTTACGCCATATTAAAAAAATAGAATTTTGGTACGAAACAAAAGGCTTTTTAAAAGGAAGATCAAGGGTGGCAGTATGGGGAAGTAAATAAAAAATCCAAATTCCCTAATCCACCACTTCAATTTCCTCAGGCTTACTAACTACAATTTGTGTTTTTCCTTTAAATAATTCTACCATGCCTGTTACACAAAGTTTTTTATTTGCATAAAGCTCTTCTGGGGGCGTAGTAAAGTTGGCAAAATTTTTTGCCAGTATTGCAATGGTAAGTGGCGATGCTGGGTAAGCAGCACCCAAATTAATTAACACTACTTTTTCGGTGGCTTTTATACCAAATACTTGGCTACAAACAGTTACGTTTTTGCCTATGTAATTACTTGCACTATCTACAGGTATTTTGGTTTGTGCAATAAGGCTGTTAACAGCAAAAAATAAAGCAATAACTACTATACTTTTTTTCATTTTATAAAGTTTGAAAAGTAAAGGTACAGCTTATGAATTGTGGCAATTAACCGCTTGTATAAT
>JANNWD010000433.1:0-8156 GCA_031408315.1 Bacteroidota bacterium | reverse complement strand
CAAGGGATGCTAGCCGTTATTTTGGGGAGCAATTAATAAAATTTGTGTTAGATGATATTCGTAAAGGGGGTAGCGAAACTTTAGATAAAGCTACGCTAGTAAAAAATGGAAAGCTTACCGATGCCTTTAGTTATATGAAGGAGTATGCAGGTTTATAAATGCAAATAATAATCTTTTAACAACTCAACAAATGCATTAGAATAATTATTATTTAAATCTTTAATAACTAATTCAGTTGTTATTTTTTTTATTTGGTTTGATGCATAAATTTGAATACCTCTAAAATAAGTATGCTTGGGAGTTTGTTTTACCAATACTTCTTCGTTTAAATAAAACTTTAGTTGGTTTGCCATTTGCTCAAATTCATTAATACGATGATAGGGTAGAAGAACTGCAAATTCTCCTTCATTATTTATTAAGCGTTTTATACATTGTAACAGCTGTTGCAGTGTAAGGCTTTCAGCATGCTTTGCTTGGTTTTTATTTTTTTGTGCAGCAATTAAATCTCCTTCGTAAAAAGGAGGGTTGGTAAAAATAAAATCGTATTTTTTTATAGGAATATACTTGATGATGTTTTGATTAAAAAGTGAAATTGAATTTTGTACTACATAGTTTTCTTTTGCTTGATGATAAGCTTCCTCATTTAATTCTACGGCATCAATTAGTACATTGTTTTTTTGTGCAATCATTAAACTTAGCAAGCCAGTACCAGTACCAATATCTAAACAGTTATTTATTTTTTTGGCAGATAAGTAATGAGCAATGTATGCACCAAATAAACAGGCATCTGTACATACTTTCATAGCACATTTATCTTGGTGTATGGTGAATTGCTTGAATTGGAAATAAGAGTTTGACATATTTAATTTTTGGAGATACGGATTGAACGGATTTTGACTGATTAAAACTGATATAAATCCGTCAAGTATCTGTATAAATCCGTTTCATCAGTGTCTCATATATTTCTTGCATTTGCACTTACCCCCAAATCCACAAAATCATTTTCTAAATATTTGTAATAGGCAGTAATAGCAATCATTGCAGCATTGTCGGTACAATATTCAAAAGGCGGTATAAATGTTTGCCAATGGTGTTTTTTACCCATCTCTTCAAATGCTTTGCGTAAGCCACTGTTTGCACTTACACCACCTGCCAAGCAAAGTTGTGTAATGCCAGTTTGTTTTACCGCTTTTTTAAGTTTGTTTAATAAAATAGTTACAATTCTATTTTGAATACTTGCACATATATCTGCTAAGTTTTGGGCAATAAATTTTTGTTTTTCTTGTTCTGTTGCTTTAAAGGCTTCTTTATAAACGTTGCTTGTGCCAGCGTTATTTAAAAAATAAAGTATAGATGTTTTTAAACCGCTAAAACTAAAATTAAGGTCTGCTATTTGTGGCTCAGGAAATTTAAAACGAGTAGGGTTGCCAGCAGCTGCATATTTATCAATTAATGGGCCACCAGGATAAGGAAGACCTAAAAGTTTTGCACTTTTATCAAATGCTTCACCAGCAGCATCATCAATAGTTTCGCCAATTGTTTGTTGGTTACTTGGGCTTTTGCATACTACAATTTGTGTATGCCCACCGCTTACGGTTAAACATAAAAATGGGAATGCAGGTTTTGGGTCTACAATTAAATTGGCTAATACATGAGCTTGCATGTGATGCACAGCAATCAATGGTTTATCCAAAGCCAATGCTACTGATTTTGCAAATTGGCTACCTACCAATAATGATCCTATTAAACCTGGAGCTTGTGTAAAAGCAATAGCATCAATATCACTTAATTTGCAGTTAGCTCTTTGTAACGCAGCATCTACAACTGGTACAATATTTTGTATATGAGCCCTGCTTGCTAGCTCTGGAACAACGCCGCCATATTGCTCATGTATTTGTTGTGTGGCAATTTCGTTGCTTAAAATTTTTCCATCAATACAAATGGATGCAGATGTTTCGTCGCAACTAGATTCTATTGCCAAAATGGTTATGGGCATGTACTACAATAAAGTTATTTAATGGTGAATAAAGGTATGCTGAAAAATGAAATAATTGTAATGTTCAATATTGGTAATTAGCTGGGTTGATGAATAGTGGTATGCGGTATAAGAGTGCGATGCAACGATGCTGCTATAAAAAACTAACGTTTGGAGCTAAAATTATTTACTTCTTATAGCCACCACAGGGTCTAGTTTTGCAGCTTTACTTGCCGGCAAAATTCCTGCTAAAACACCTATAACTAAACAAATAATAACGGTGGTAATAAGCATAGGCAACGAAATGTAAACAGGAAACCCTGCTGCTTTTGTGGCTAGTAAAGCACATAAATAAACAAATACTAATCCTATTGCACCGCCAATTAAACAAAGTATTACCGCTTCTAATAAAAACTCTAATAACACACTACTTTTTTTTGCACCTAAAGCTTTTTTTAAACCAATTACGGGTGTACGTTCTTTAACTGTAACAAACATAATATTAGCAATGCCAAACAAACCCACAATTAAACAAATGCCACCAATTATAAAACCTGCTATATTAAACATGCCAAAAAAATCGTTGATAGCTTTGCTAAAGGCTTCTACACTATTCAACGAAAAATTATCTTCTTGTGTTGGAGAAAGTTTACGTACTTGCCGCATTATTCCTTTAAGCTCATCCATTAGGGCAGAAGTGGTTACACCATCTTTTCCTTTTACAATAATTATGGGGTTACTATTTTCTTCATCAAAAATTTGTTTACAAAAACGGTAGGGTAGCATTATACAATTATCATAGTCCCAGCCTACAAAATTTTTACCCTCTTTTTTTATAACCCCAATGATGGTTACTTTTTTGCCTTTTACTTCTATTTGTTTTCCTAATGCTCTTTCGGTTGTGCCAAATAATGATTCTGCGTTAGCAAAACCAATTATGCAAATATTACTACCTCCACTAAATTCATTAGTAGAAAAATATCTTCCTTGCTCAAATTTTAAAGGCTGTATTTCAATTTGATCCTCTACAATACCGTATACACCTGCACTTTTTATTACATAATCTTTATACGAAATGCTTGTGCCTGTTTGCATTAAATAGGCAACGCCGCCTTGCAATTGCGATTTTTGTTTAATAATTTCTGTTTCATCGTACTTCATTGTGGGCCTAGCTCTAAACTTCCAAATAGGTTGGTCGGGGCCGCCGCTATAATCCCATTTATCTACATAAATAGTATTGCTACCAAGGCTTTTTACTTCTCCCTGAATATTACGGGTAATACTGTCTACAAACGATAAACAAATAACAATACAAAAAATACCAAACGCTACGCCAGTAATACTTAATGCGGTACGTAGTTTATTTGCTCCTAACTCCTGAAAAGTGAGGCGTAACGAATTTTTTAATATGCTTAATGTTTTACGCATTGTTCAAAAATACGATTGAAAACGTAAACATAACACCGTAAAAAGTATGAATGGTTGTTTTATACCAGCATTTTATTTTCATAGCATCATCGTTGTGTCACAATCCGTTCAGCGGCATATCTTAATGGGGCTTTTACTGTTATATAGGCAATAAATCAAGTCTTTTTATTTCTTACCCATCAAACCTTACCTTTGCCCATCAAAAAAATAGAATTTCATTGGTGTAAATTAGTGTTATTCGTGGCTGCACATGAAGTATATAAACGAAATAAACAAACGCAAAACATTTGCCATCATTAGTCATCCCGATGCAGGTAAAACAACATTAACAGAAAAGTTTTTACTTTTTGGTGGTGCTATACAAACTGCTGGTGCTGTAAAAAGCAACAAAATAAAAAAACATGCCACATCGGATTTTATGGAGATAGAACGCCAACGTGGTATTAGTGTGGCTACTAGTGTTATGAGTTTTGAATACAATGGGCATTTAATAAATTTATTGGATACACCGGGGCATAAGGATTTTGCAGAAGATACATATAGAACTTTAACGGCAGTAGATAGTGTTATTTTAGTAATTGATAGTGTAAATGGGGTAGAGGCACAAACCCGTAGATTAATGGAAGTAATTGCTATGCGTAAAACACCGGTAATTGTTTTTATTAATAAAATGGATAGAGATGGTAAAAATAGATTTGAATTATTAGAAGAAATTGAAAAGGAATTGCAACTAAATCTTCACCCAAGTACTTGGCCAATTAATAGCGGTAAAGAGTTTAAAGGCGTTTACGATTTGCATGAAAAAAGTTTAGTATTATTTACCGCAGGTACAAAAGCAAATGATGAAGATGTGGTAGAGATAAATGATTTAGCCAACGAAATTTTAGATAAAAAAATTGGCGATAGAGATGCTGTGACTTTAAGGGAAGATGTAGAATTAATTGATGGTGTTTATGGCGATTTAAATGTAGCTGATTATTTAAGTGGCGAAACAGCTCCTGTATTTTTTGGTAGTGCGGTAAATAATTTTGGTGTAAAAGAAATGCTAGATACATTTGTACGAATAGCCCCAACGCCACGTCCACGAAATACTACAGTAAGAGATGTAAAACCAGAGGAAGAAAAATTTAGTGGTTTTATTTTTAAAATACATGCCAACTTAGATCCTAAACATAGAGATAGAATTGCTTTTTTAAGAGTGTGTAGCGGAAAGTTTGAACGCAATACATATTATAACCATGTACGCCTACATAGAGATTTTAGGTTTAGTAATCCATATACTTTTTTGGCTAGGCAAAAAGAAGTAATTGAAGATGCATACCCAGGCGATGTTGTAGGCTTGTACGATGCTGGTAATTTTAAAATTGGTGACACCCTTACTCAAGGAGAAGATTTTTATTTTACCGGCATACCAACATTTTCGCCAGAAATTTTTAGAGAAGTGGTAAACAAAGATCCAATGAAAACAAAGCAATTGGAAAAGGGCTTGATGCAATTAACCGATGAAGGAGTAGCACAATTATTTACTCAATTTGGTGGTACAAAAAAAATAATTGGCTGTGTAGGAGATTTGCAGTTTGAAGTAATACAATACCGTTTATTACAAGAGTATAGTGCAAGTGTACAAATGAATAGCCTGCCTTTTTACAAAGCTTGTTGGATAACGAGTAAAGATGATAAAAAGCTGCAAGACTTTATTCGATTTAAGCAAGGTAATATTGCCGAAGATAAAGATGGACACTTGGTTTATTTAGCACAAAGCGAATGGTTTTTAAATACTGAAATACAAAACAATCCAGCTATTGAATTTCATTTTACAAGTGAGGTACATAAGTAATTTGGTGATTTTTGATTTGTCGATCTTCGATTTTACTTTTTTATTTTAAGGCTATCCTTTTTTGCTGCAAAAATTAAGCTTATCAGTACGGCTATTAATAAAAAATTGTATTCCACACCGTTAGTGCCGCCACCCACTACAAACCAACCATTGGGTAAGTGAACCATAAATATCCCAGCAATTAAAATACCTATAGTTACAAGGCTTGTTACTAGTATAAACTTGTTGAATATTAGAGAAATAGCTGCCACAACATGCGATAGTTTTATTGCCCATGCTAAGTATAAACCAATAGGGGCAAAACCAATTTCATTTAAATATAAATTGCCAAAATTATTTACTCCATTATTAAACATACCTTGTAGGCTATGTATTAGTAAAATAATGGCTACAGAAAAGCGTAGTACTAAATGGCTAGTTTTATTCATATACATTTAAAAAAAAGATGCGATGGTTATAAAGTTTACATAAACCGTTTATTCCTTCAATTTAAAACTAATTACGCCATTACTAGTTTTACTGCTACTAATATTTAACTCATATCTTTTTTTACCATCGTAAATTACCATTAGGGCTGTGTTTGGTGGTATACTACCTAAATTTTCGGCATACATTACCAATTCGTTATTGGTATCTCCTTTATCTACCTTAATGGTAAATGTTTTGCCTTTATCAGTTAATAATTGGTGTGTAGTAAGAATATTGTCTTGATATATTAAGGTTACACTATCACCATCTACAATGCCGTTATCGTAAAGTGTTACGGTTATAGAATCATGCTCAACTTCTAATTGGTTTAAAATTTTCTTTTCTCTTTTTTCTAAAATAATTGGTTGGGTTATAACATCTTTTTTTACAACAGGTATAATTTCAACTGGTTTTTTTGGAGTAGTACAAAGAGCATTTACTTCATCAATAGTTAATGCTCTATTATAAATTCGTATATCATCAACATCGGCATTTAACCAAAATGGAAACATTTCATCATCCGATTTACCAATAAATAAATCATCTTTATTGGTAAATATTTCGGCAAATTTTATAGCATATTTAAGTTGGCAGTTTACATACAATTTTGCACTGTCTCCATCATTTATATATACTAAATTATACCATTCATCTTTTTTAATAAAAGGCAAATAAGTTGCTGTACCAGTACCTGTTCCTCTAAAATTATGATGTGTGCTATCTTTGAGCATCTCTCCACTACAGCCATTGCCTTGTGTGTACAATGCATCATCGTATCTTAAGGCGTAGCTACCATCCATATAGTTGCCGCCACCCTTAGATAATATTTGGCTGGCATGGCAAACATCGTAATAAAAACCAGTGGGCTTTACCCACACCGACAGCGATATTTTATTTTTTGAATTTAATGAAGGGCTATTTGCAATTTTTATATAACTATTTATTCCATTAAAATGATAGGCACTTTTTGTATTGCCAAGTCTATCAGTGGTTAATGTGGCATTATTAAAAATGGGATTGTTGTTATTGCCACTTTCATCATTAGCATTGCTATTGAAAGGGTAGTAAGCAACAAGGCCTTGGCTAAGGTTAATTTGTGCAGTACAATACTGGCTAATAAATAAAAATAAAACAACTGTTTTCTTCATGTAGTTTTTAAAGAGGGAAGCTAAAATATTCTTCCTCCTTTATAGTTGGTGTAATAATTTATAGGTTTGGTAACCTGTAATTTCATCGACACCTCAAAACTACCATTTTTACGGCTATAATTCTTTAAACTAGAGTTAATAATATCATAACTACAACCTAACTGAAAATCATTATAACTAAAACCAAAATAAGGCAAAATAGCATCACCAAATCTATACCAACTTCCACCATAAACTTTCACTTCATCATTTACATTGTACCCATAAGCAACGCCAAGGCTTTTTTCGGTAGCACCAGCTTGTTCCATAAATAATCCTCCAATAAATAACTCATTTCCATTTTCGCCAATATTAAATCTACTACCTGCATGAGCGGTAAATCTAACTGGAAGATTAAATTTTTCATTTTTTAAAAAGCTTGTATTAGGTCTTGTTAAGTGATAGAAAGACCCTCCCAAATAAAATTCGTTGGTAGAAGTTTTATGAGAATAAATAATGCCTGCATTTAAATAAAAATAGCTTCTTCTGGTATTTACAAACGATTCGTTTGTGGGTAAATTTGTATCAAAACCGCTGCCATTAAATTGGCTTGCAAAGTTTAATTTACCAATATCTATAACTCTTGAGGAGTACGTTGCTTGAAAACCAATGCCTAAATTATCTTCTCCATTCTCATCAACCATTTTGTGATATGCAAAAGATGCAGATGCATTTACACTTTTAAACCCTCCAGATAACGATTGATCATACAAACCCATAATGCCAGCGGCTAAAATATCGTTATCGTTAACTTTAGTTTGTAATAATTTGGTATCGTAACTAATAGTGCTTGTTCTAAACGGATCACCAACAGACCACCACTGTTGTCTAAAATTTGCAGCCAATCTGTAATCGCCTTTAAAATAACCTGTCATAGCAGGGTTTAATGTTAATGGCGACGAAAAATATTGAGAAAAATGAGGGTCTTGTGCTGTAGTTTTTAACCAAAACAAACAAAAAAAGAGTAGTATAATATTATTTTTTTTCATTACAGTTATGGATTATTATCTAATTAAAAGTGTGCTACCACTTTTTTTAATTGTTATGTTGTCAATATCAATAGCTTCGGCAATCCATGTATATGTTTCAACGGGTTGGGGTTGTCCTTTGTAAAACCCATTCCAGCCCAAGGCAGGGCTACCACTATTTGTTTGAAAAACCAAATTACCCCAACGGTTATACACTCTAAAATAGAGTAATTGTTTTATACCAACGAGTATAGGGTAAAGTCTATCGTTTGAACCATTGCTGTTTGGCGAAA
>JANNWD010000432.1:0-9781 GCA_031408315.1 Bacteroidota bacterium | reverse complement strand
GTTTACAACAAGGGCAGATAGTAACAGCATTACAAAACAATTAACAACCAATAAAAAAAATAATAGGGATATTGTTTTTAATAAAAAAAGAACACAAGCTGCATACATTAGTGGTAGAGATGAGTTGAGAGTAATGGATTTAAAAACCATGCAAAGCAAAACAATTGTAAAAGATGAGTTTTGGGCTTTTCAAAATAGCAGCCCTGCATTTTCGCCAAACGATGAATATGTAGTGTTTACAGCAAAAAGAAATTTTGAAGAAGATATTTTAGTGTACAATTTTAAAGAAAATAAAACAATAAATATTACCAATACAGGTGTAGCAGAAACGGATCCCATTTGGAGTGATGATAGCGAGTATATTTATTTTGCATCTCAACGGCTTAAGCCATCTTACCCATTTGGTACAGCTAATAGTAAAGTTTATAGGCTTCCGATAGAAAAAATTGATGAGCCTTACAGAATGGATAAATACAACGATTTATTTAAAGAAGAGAAGAAAGATACTTCAAAAAAATCTACGCCAGTAGTAGAAAAAAATATTTCTATTGATATGGATTTAATTATGGAACGAATGGAGCAAATTAGTCCTTCTTTTGGTACACAAAATTTGCAAGCGTTGTATCAAAAAGGAGAAAAAACTACAGTCTTATATTCCAGCAATCATGATGGTGGTACAACTGCTTTATGGAAAACCGTAATAGAGCCATTTGAAAAAAATAAAACAGAAAAAATTGCTGGTACAGATAATAGCTTTGGTTTTAACATTGTAGAAGTAAGTGATAAACTATACACACTTGCAAACGGCACAATAAATAAATTAAATTTAGATGCTAATAAAGTAGATCCTATAAATATTGCATACACATTTAGAAGAAACCTAGCCGAAGAATTTAATCAAATGTTTTACGAGGCTTGGGCACAAATGGAAGAAGGTTTTTACGATGGAAATTTTCATGGGGTAAATTGGAGTAAAACAAAAGATTACTATCAACAATTTTTACCGTACGTTAATAACAGAGCCGATGTTAGAGTTTTATTAAATGATATGTTAGGTGAGTTAAACTCATCTCATCAAGGGTTTGGTACGTTTGGCGATGATGAAACTATTGCTTTGCAAAACGCCACAATGGAAACCGGAATTATTTTTGAAAACGATAATCCATACAAAGTAAAGTATGTAGTAAAACGATCGGCAGCCGATAAAAAATCTATCGATATAAAACCCGGCGATATTTTAACTAAAGTAAATGACGAAAATGTAGAATCACAAAAAGATAGAAATTATTATTTTACGTTGCCTACAAGAGACAAAGAATTAAAGTTAAGTTTTACTAGAAACGAACAAATTGTTGCAACAAAAATTCATCCGCAAACAACCTTATTTAATAATATGTACGATCAGTGGGTTGATAACAATCAAAAAATAGTTGATGAAAAAAGTAAAGGGAAAATTGCTTATGGTTACATGAAAAACATGGGGCAAGGAGAGTTGGAACAATTTATTATTGACATGACTCAGGAGCTGCAAAAAAAAGATGCATTAATTTTTGATTTGCGTTACAACACTGGCGGTAATGTGCATGATGAAGTATTGAAATTTTTATCGCAAAAAGCATATTTACAATGGAAGTACAGAGAAGGAAAACTTACCACTCAATCAAATTTTGCACCTGCCGATAAACCCATTGTGCTATTAATAAACGAACAATCGCTAAGTGATGCAGAAATGACAGCACAAGGGTTTAAAGCCTTAAAGTTGGGCAAAATTATTGGCAATGAAACCTATCGTTGGATAATTTTTACAAGAGGCATTAGTTTGGTAGATGGCTCTAGCGTACGTATGCCAGCATGGGGTTGCTACACACTCGATGGAAAAGATTTAGAAAAAACAGGCGTACAGCCAGATGTTTTACTTGTAAATACTTTTGAAGATAAATTAAATGGAAAAGATCCCCAATTGGATAAAGCAATAGAGAGTATACTAGAGCAAATAAAATTAAAGTAAGTTTTTGGTAACGCTTAAACAATTTATTTACCCAAAACGTTATTAAAGTAAATTTACATTATGGCCAAACCATCAATAAAATTAATTGCTGCTTTAAGAGATACAGCCAAACGTTTACGTAATGGTGCTTTTTATAGTTGGGGGCATCACGGGGCTTGTAATTGTGGTAATCTTTTACAAACGGTTACCAATTTATCCGAAGGAGAAATTTTACGTTTTGCCCATACCGCCGTTGGCGAATGGACAGAGTTAGCACAAGAATATTGCCCTGTTACCAACGCCCCTGTTAATTTAGTTATTACACATTTAGAAAAAATTGGCTTAACTCCTACCGATATTCACCATGTAGAATATTTAAGCGATAAAGAAGTATTACAGTATTTAGAGGGTGGATTTCGTTGGTTAAAACGCAATGTAAAAGAAGATGCTATTGTTTATTTTGAAGCATTTGCTAATATGCTTGAAGAAAAATTAAGTGAATCTATACATATTAATACCGCAGAACTATTTGCTCCAGCCAAAAAAATTGCTAATGTAGAATTAGCCTTTGTTTAATCATCTTTAACTAAACAAAAACAGATAGTAGTTTATTGGCATAGTTTTTTTATTTTACATTCATGCAATTTGATTTTAGCTTTTTTAGTTCTCTTTTATTAATATTTTTTGTACATGGCTTAATTTATGCCATATTACTTTATTGTAAAGGAAAAGCTAATGAAACTCAATCAGACATTTGGCTTAGCTTTTTCCTCATACTTTGTGTGCTATATTTTACACCATGGATGCTTGGCTTTGCAGGCTGGTACGATCATCAGCCTTATAGAGATGTAATGTTTTACGTACCTTTTATACATCGCTTTTTTCTTGGGCCAGTTTTTTTCTTTTACTTACAAAGTTTATTAAACCCTTCTTTTAAGGTTAGTAAAAAAGTGTTCGTACATTTTATACCTGGCATGTTATACATTTTGTTATGTGTGGTAATGGTGGTGGTAGATAAAGTAATTCTTAATCGTTACTTTTTTTTGGCCAGCCAAACCGATCCTGATTTTGATTTTTGGTATGAATTACTTGGCTTTTTTTCTATGGTTATTTATTTTATTTTTTCTTTACGCTATTATTATACGTATAGTAAAATAATAGTACAGGTAACAAGCAATGCTGATAATTTTTTGTTTAAGTGGGTTCGTAATTTTTTGATTGCTTTTTTAAGCATTCTCTTTTTTAAATTAATTTTTTGGTTGGCAACATTTGTTCCTGCTTTTGAAAAGTGGCGGTATATGGGATCTTGGTGGGAGTATTTTGCTTTTGGAATTGTGTTGTACTACATTGCAGTATCGGGTTATTCTAATTCCATCGAAACAAAAGTTTCGTTTAAGCTAAATTTACTTGGTTATAAAAATCCTCTATTATTAAGTAACCCAACAACAAATTTTAAGGATAGTGTTATAATTGAAGATGCAGAATTTGTAGAAATAAATACAGAATATAAAACAGCAATAGTTGAAGATGATAAAGACTTGGCTGAATGGAAAATCAAAATTATCAATCTAATAGCAGCACAAAAGGAGTATGCTAATCCTGAGCTTTCGCTTACACAAGTAGCTAAACAGTTAAATACTAATCCATCTATTGTTTCTAAAGTAATTAACCAAGGTTTTCAATTAAATTTTAACGATTTCATAAATAAGTATAGAATACAAGCGATAAAAGAAAAACTTAATGCTGGCGAACAAAAAATACAAACGCTTTTGGGTATTGCTTTTGATTGTGGCTTTAATAGCAAAGCCACATTTAATAGAGCATTTAAAAAAGAAACAGGTGTTAGCCCAAAAGAGTGGTTAGTAAATGTGGCTACTAATGATTAAAAGTTACACCATACAAAAAATGGCTGCTGGTTACATGCATTACATTGCGTTGGACGCTAAAATTATAAAGCAACTAACCGCTAACAATAATAAAAGAGTAATTGCTACCTTAAACAGTAGTATAAAAATTCATGCTGCTATAATGCGTAAAAAAGATGGTGTGCATTATGTAATGCTTAGTAATAAAACGATAAAACAATTAAATACTACCGTTGGTGGTACTGTAAAAGCAAGCTTTGAAATTGATAAAACCGAATTGCAATTTTATGTGCCAGAAGAAATTACAGAAGTATTAGCAACTGATGAAGAGGTAAAATTAATTTTTGATAAATTAACCGCTGGTAAAAAAAGAGGATTAATTGCATTGGTAAATATGGTAAAATCGTCAGATAAAAAAATTGAAAGAGCCCTAAAAATTGCCGATAAGCTAAAACATGGCATAACTACACCACAGCTTATGCTAAAATAAAAGCCGCTATTTTGCAATAGCGACTTCATTTTTATTCAAAAAATTTTTTATTACTGAGCAATTATTTGTCTAATCGTTCTTTGTAAATCGTAATTTGTTTTTATGTAAATAATTAATTCGCCACTATAGCCTTTAAAAAGGGTAGTAGCATAATTAAATTTATTAAACCCTTTATTAATTTTAATTTGTTGCTGCTGTAATAAATGCCCCTGTATATCAAAAAATTGTACAGATGCTATTTGATCTTTATCTGCAGTAACGGTTATATTAAAGTCGAACACTGCTGGGTTAGGATAACTTTTTACCACAAAGCCTGCACTTTCTTTTACAAATAAATTTACAGGGCCATACATTTTTCTTCCACCATAAAAATCGGCTTGCCATAAACGGTAAAAATTTCTTCCTATACTCGGCTTGCTATGCTGCAACGAATATTTTTGCGTTATAGTAGAATTGTTACTGCCTGGCACAACACCTACTTTTTTCCAATTAATACCGTCCGTACTATGCTGTACCTCAAACTCTTTACAATTACTTTCGTTAGTTGTTTCCCAAATAATATTACCATTTCCGTTGGCTAATAAATATGCATTTAATGATGCCAGAGTTATTGGTAACACAATTTGATTAATGTAACAACTAGGTGGCGAAACATGTGTTGCTGCTACAACTGGAGCTTTATCTGTTGTAAATGTTGCCATTCTTGCAGCATTCATTGGTTGGCTGCCATGCCCCATAAAATCTTGCAAAATTGCAGAAAAAACTTTTCGATAATCGTATTGTAAATTAGTTAATCCTCTGTTATTTACTTGTGTCAAATCAATTGGCGTACCAGTAATGCCAGGCTGCACACCTTTACCAATCACAAACATTGTACTTACACCTCCATGATCTGTACCTGCACCAGCATTTTCATCAATTGTTCTACCAAACTCCGAGTGTGTGGTTGTAAGTACTCTATCTTCAAAACCTAATAAAGCAATATCGTCTTGAAAAGCTTTAATGGCCTCTGTTAAATCTTTCAACAAATTGGCATGTTGTCCTAAATGAGATGATCCTGCAGTAACCTGACTACCATGTGTATCAAACCCATATTGATGCACCGTATACATACTACTTTTACTTCCCCCTTTTATTAATCTTGCTACCGTTTTTAATTGGTTAGCAATAGCCGTATTCGGATAAACGATGGCACTGTTACTTCCAGCATTAAATACATTTTGAATACGTAATGCATAAGCGTTGCTTAGTCTTTGCACATCATCAATATAACGCATATCAATACCATAATCGCTTGCCGGAAAACTAGCAGGCCCAGGTCCACCAACAGCAATTAATGTATTGTAAAATGTGGATACATTATTTGATGTTAATAACACCGATGCATTATTATTAGTAGATGTTTGAAATAATATTGATCCATTTGTGCTGCCTAATTCAACACAAGGAGGATCGGGCATTTGGGCTGTAGGGTTACCCAATAAACCTGGATAACGATACTCAAATAATTGCCCAGCCCAACCGCTATCAAAATTAAAATTTGGTGCCGTAGCATCGCCTGCTGTATTCCATAAATCATCACTTTTAAAATGGCTTCTATTATTATTAGCATAACCTACACCATGCACTACATTTAACTTTCCTTGATCATACAATGTTTTAAATGGCGTCATTATTGGGTGTAATGCCGTTTGCTTATTGGCAGGTAAGGTTGTATCTAAATTAATATACCCATTTGGACCACTATCTAAAATTCGTATGTTAGGGCGGTTGGTAGCGTATAGGCTATATTGTTGTATAGGTACAACAGTATTTAATGTATCATTTGCCCCAAATAAATTTACCATTACAAAAATCCTATCTCTAATTTCTTGACAAGTAAAAGATGGGGATAGTGGCGAATTAGCCATTGCATTTACAGGAATACCATTCAATAGAAAAGAGCCTGCAGCAACAGCACCAGTTTGTTGTAAAAATTTTCTTCTTTGCATAAACAGTTTTTTATTGTAATTGATATTCTTGTGAAAATAAAATTGCTTTAAATAATAACTCTAGCCTTGGTTTTACAACTGATGTATTGCCATTACTTAAATAATTATTCCATTCATTATTCCAGTTAATTAAGCTTAATGTACCTAACAAAGTTTGATTTAAATAGTACGTTCGTCTTGCTGCAACTGGTATTTCGGGCAATAAATAATTGATTAGTTCATCTACAATAACACTACCGTTGGTACTATTATTGGGTGGTGTAATATTATCCCTTACCCAAGTAACAATATTTATTTGTACGCCAATACTAGCGTAGCCGGCATAAGGCCAACGTTTATTTTCTAACAAACATCTACCTAAATAATAACGTTGTGTAATGCTACTAGTATCAAACCAATATTTATCGTATTTAGGAGCTAAGTAATAAGCAGGAAAACCAGCAACTGTTGTTGTGCTAAACAAAAACATATCGGCATTGCGTAAAATACCTTCTCTTAATCCGTTTCTATAAAAGTTATCCCAAATGGTTAAAGGTGTATTGCCAGGAAATGTATGAGGAGAAATTCCAAAAAACCGAACAGTATTCATCACCAAATCTAACGGCGATTTAACCATAGCGCCTACTTTATTATCTAAAGCATTTGCATCATCTAAATCATAAAAATGATTACTTTGTAATAACTGATTTAAAGCAACTGATAAATTGTAATTATTGGCTTGCAAATTGATTGCTAAGGGTGTTATAATATCCGTTTCAACAGCTGCACTAATATCTCTATACACAAAATATCTATAAAGCTTTCTACAAATATTTTTTGCAGTTTCAAGTTGATTGAATACTAGATTTACAAATTGCTCTAACTCATTTAAAATACCTACCTCAGTATTTGTTCCAACAATTACTGTATTTTGAAAGGCATAAGAAAAAGTTTTATTAACACTAGAATGGCGCCAAAAATTTACAGAACAGCGTCGTACATTAATTTCAGGATCTATATTGGTATTATTTAAATCATACTGATATCCACTTAATAATTTAGCCGCTTCTTTAATGTCATCTTCTGTGTAATTAGTATAATCACCAGGTCCTATTTGAGGTCCTTTACCGATAGTAAATAACTCTAAAAACTCTCTAGCATAGTTTTCATTATCGCCAGTATTTTGATACCCGTTTAAATACACCAACATTCTATTATCTCTACACATTTTTTTTGCCAATGTTTTGTAACTACCAAGGCTATATGATTCTAATCTTTTTAAATAATCATACATATCATGGCTATTCCAACTTTCATCATCTACCATCCAGTTTTGGTGTAGAAATAAAATCATCTTACTTCTAAGTGTATTATCTGCTCTAAAATTATCTAGCATCCAAGCAATAGCATAACCACGTAGCTCAACATCATCCGATGCTGGCGGCGATGGTGGAATTGGAATTGAGTTTACCCATGTAGCATTAGTTAAAGGATCGATAGGTAAATTACTAATTGGATTGAAAGCTAGTAAGAGGGCAAGTGCATCGGCAGGTGTTTTTGTTGCATAGTCTAAAATTTGTGCTTTTGTAGGCCCAAACGTAGTTCTACGTAGTAAATGTGCTGCAAGGCGATTGCCTAAAACCCCTGTATAAGCAGATAAATCTGGCATAAGTATAGTTTTTCGGTAATTGAATTATAATAAATATTTACAAATTAAATTTAATACAAATACTGTGCAAATTTTAACAAAACCATAATTTATTTTTAAAAATGTGGAAATTATTATAGCCTTGTTTAATTATTTTGTTATCACTTATTAATAAAACAGAACAAAACAGTAAATTAAAGGGATTGAGTTTTCTTCAATCCCTTTTAAATTATAATTTTCTCTACAAACAAAATATTTGGGGTTAGCAAAGGGTATATTTTTCCGTAAACTCAGGGTTCTAATTATTTTTTATTTCTTATGTTTTGCCGCTTATTATTTATATCAAAAAATAATTTTTATAATATTAAATTTCAAGGAAATTATTTTTAAAAAATTATACTAGTTTTTTATCCAAATATTGAGTTTAAATTTTTATTGCATTTTAAATCTTAAGATTGACTACAAATGTAATAATCAATTGATTACACAATTTGATACTTCTTAAATTAATTTGAGACTCATTTAAACTGTATCAAATTATTATTTGAAGCGACTAAGGTATTTTGGCAGAGCATCTTTGTGTTATCAATTCACATAAAATAAAAATCATGAAAAAAATCATTTTAGTAGCCACAGTAATTTTATCCATTTTTACCGCTTGTAACCCTAGCCGCAATATGGCATTAATAGAGCCCAAAACTGGCAATATTGATTTGCCGCAAAATGGAGAATTTAGAATTTGGAAGGATGTTTTGCATCCAAGTTTTTCGGTAACGCTTACCAATAACAATCCAAAACAATCTTGTGAAGTTTATACAGTAAAAAGTAATGGAAACGAAAAATGGATTAGTCCGTCTTTATTAGCCAACTCTAGCTTAACCGTTACTATACCAAAAGATGGGCATTTGTATTTTAAAAATTTTAACCCCAATACATTAACTATCTCTTACACCATTAATCAATAATTTTAAAACTATTTAAATAAAAAATCATGAAAAATAACATACAACAATTTTTATTTGGCACAAGCTTAAATACATCTAACGTAATAAATATTATTTGGTTACTATTCCGCTTACATATTGGCTTAAGCTTGGCAATAAATGCTGGCTTACCCAAAATGCAAGAAGGCTTAGCCCCAGATTGGTTTGTAAAACAAGTTGGCGAAATTGGGTTTACATTTATTTCTCCAACATTTTGGGCAACCGTTGCAAGCTGGGGAGAATTTATTGGAGGTATTTGTATTGCTTTTGGTTTGCTTACTCGTTTTAATGCAATACAATTGGCTTTTCAGTTTTTTGTAATTTCTTTTATTTGGTATGATAAATCTATGCCAATTGTAGGTATGTATTTTCAACAAACACTTTTTTGGGGTTATATATTAGTTGCCTTTTTAGGTGGTGGAAAATATTCAATCGATTATTTAATTAACAGCCGAAAACTAAAAAAATAGTGTTAGCACATTTTAAAGAATTGTAGTAAATGTATTTGTTATGTTTGTGTAATGAATAACAACTCTAAATTGGTAAATGCACTAAAAAAGTATGGTCATGATTTTTTTAATGTAGTAGCTTTTGACAAAACAAAAGACAGCTTACTACACCTAAATTTTACCGCACAAAACTATAACTTAAACAATACTTTGTTAAGCGATGTTAATTTATTTTCGGCTTATATAAAACAAGAACTGGCAAACCATAATTGCAAATACGGCATTGGTGGATATAATGAAGACAGGGTGCTGTATAAAGTGCATAAACATTTTAATACTAACAATGCTGAGGTAAATAGAACCATACACTTAGGTATTGATATTTGGGC
>JANNWD010000431.1:0-2595 GCA_031408315.1 Bacteroidota bacterium | reverse complement strand
CGCGTCGGGTTCTACTCTGCAATCCGGCGCGAGGTGCCGATCCGAACGTTCAACGACTGGAACGACCCGGTGCCTGGCTTCTGCGAGGTCGACATGGTGGCGCATGGTGGCACGTCGGTCGCCGGCTCGTTCATCCAGACGTTGACCATGGTCGATGTGGCGACGGGCTGGACCGAGTGCATGCCGCTGGTGACGCGCGAGGGCGCCCTTGTTGTGCAGGCGATGGAAAGTGCACAGCGTCTGTTCCCGTGGCTCTTGCTGGGAGCCGACTTCGACAACGACAGCGCGTTCATGAATGATGTTGTCGTCCCGTGGTGCCGTGGGCAGAAGATCGAGGTGACGCGCTCGCGCGCCTATAAGAAGAACGATCAAGCTTTCGTCGAGCAGAAGAATGGCGCCGTGGTCCGACGCCTTGTCGGCTACGGACGCTTCGAGGGAACAGAGACGGCGCGTATGTTGGTTCGTCTGTATGCCGCATCCCGGCTGCATACGAATTTTTTCCAGCCTTCGTTCAAGCTCAAGGACAAACGGCGGGAAGGAGCCAAGGTGATCAAGCGCTATTATGCTCCGGCAACGCCCTATGCTCGCGCGCTGGCCCATCCGAAACTGAGCAAGGCGGTCAAGACGCGCTTGCGGGAGGTTTATCGCACGCTCGATCCCGTGGCTCTGCTGGCCGAGATGCGCGCGGCGCAGATGGAACTCGGCGCGCGGGTCGGTAGCCGATCCAACAAGAGCGCGGCAATCGCATGCCCACCATCAGCAGCACCGGATGCGTCAGCGTTCGCAAAGGGGCTCGGCAAGGAAGTGTTGCGCGGCGAGCGGCGCGTCATCCATCGGCAGATGCACAGGCCCTACAAGACAAGGGTGCGAATGCCCTCGATGCTTGATCCGCATATACAGGACATCGAGAGCTGGCTGGTCGCCGAGCCACGTCTTACCGCGCTGGTCATCCTCGATCGGTTGGTCGAGCGTTGCCCCGATCAGTTCGGACCGCCGCAACACACAATTGTGCAGCGCCTCCTGAAGGTCTTGCGGAGAAAGGCTGCCGGCCAGCTCCTTGAGCCTGTTGCCCCAGCGACTACTTCGCCGGGCGTGACAATCGCTCCCTGAATCGGCCATGATCGCAACTCTGACTGCATCAGCGTCAGCGTCCCCGAGGCTTGCCTTCGGTAACATTGTCAGTTGAGGCAATACGCGGGGTCAAAGTTCAATGCCGATTGACAGACCTGGAGCATGAGTTCATCGACGGCGGCGATACTGCCGTACTGCGACGCCTCATAAAGTTTTTCCAGGCGCGCATGATAGCTGGTGAGCGGTTCGGGCTTGTCGTTAAACACCCGATGCGGCCGCCATGACCAATGGGCGATATCCTGCAGCGACGTGCGCACCACGGCGGTCAGCAGTGAAGCCAGCGGCGGCTCGCTTACCCGCGCCATGGCTTAGCCTTGCCCGCTGACGTTGGCCCACATCACCTTGATGGTATCGATGAAGCCCATAATACAACCACTGCCGATAACGAGGATCACGATGGTGGCAAGCCGTGTGGCCGGATCGGCGAGATGGACTGCAATGATAAGAACGATGACAGCGGCAAAACAAGCGCCGAGGATTTTCACGGCGCGCACGCCAAAGCGCGTCCCCGACACGGCACGCTCGAACGCGATCTGGCTCATGGAGATATTGTGCGCCCGTCCGAGTTCCATCTTGTAGTCGAGATTGGCGGGGTCGAGCGCTATCGCCCGCTCAAAAGCAGCAATGGCCTGCGGCTTATGAAAGAGCCCGGCTTCCAGTGATCCGATCCAATAGTGGGCCGGTGCCAGCAGTGGATCTAAGGCGATGGCTTGGTGCAGAATGCGGATAGCGCGTTTGGCATCGGCCTCGGACCGGCACACGGCCTCAAAGAATAAAGCCCGTGCCTTGAGGTCGGCCAAACTGAAAGTACCGTGCTCATCATCGCTCAGTGTCGCGGTCGCATCGGCCGCCTCGGCAACGGCCAACTGCTTCGACGCCAGCGACAATTCGTTCAATAGGTGCGCGGCCATGGCCGCATTTCCGGGCAGAGACTTCGCATTGTCCTGCACCTCACGGATGTAGGCGTGGGCCAACTGCAAGGCTGCGATTGCACTGACGGGATCGCGCGGCTGTGCTGCGGCTGGAATCGGTGGCGGCTGGGCAATGCCGCCGAAGACCCGGGCTATGGGCTTCTGACCGAGCAATACCCACGCCAGAGTAGCGCCGAGCCCGATCACAACCGCGAATAAAAACACCGGCATGCCGGTCGATCCTGGGGCATCGCCAGCAGCCAAGAACGCGACCAGGCGATCGGCTGGCGAAATCGCGTTCCGCCAGCGGCGCAGGTCTGCCTGCGCGGCCGCATCGGCAACAGGGGAGGCAAGGGCTTGATCGCACGCGCTGACCGAACTGCCTTGGCAGCCACTGCGCCACGTCTCAAAGTCCTGCGCGCTGGCCTTCCATCCCAAGACCCGGACGCGCTGATCGGCAGAAGCTTGCGGTGACGCCAACATCACCTCGCAGCCACGAACATCAAAGCTTTGGCAGTGTGCGAGAGCGCGTGTCATTTCAGCGTCGCGCTGG
>JANNWD010000430.1:0-1693 GCA_031408315.1 Bacteroidota bacterium | reverse complement strand
ACATTCACTGAATCGGACAGAATAGCCTTTGCTCCTAGCGGTTGTAAATAGAGCAGTAAAAATGTTGTTGCGATCGCAAAAATTGCCACAAATAACTTAGAAGATAGTTTAAACATTGCCTAACCTTTGTTAAAAAACTGTTTTCCATTAGTTTACAGAAGAATAAGGTGAACGAGAGCATCGACGGGCAAAACTAGCGACCGCCTCAACAAATTGCTGATGCTGTTCCATCATACTCATATGTCCCGAAGGTGCGAGAACTACTAATTCCGAATCTTCTATCTGATCGTGCATATAGTGACTTGCCTCCACAACTGTAGCCCCATCTTTATTCGCAGAAATTATTAAGGTCGGGATATGAATCTTCTTAAGAACTTCAGTTGCATCGTAATGCATCATCCCTAACATTTGCCGCCCTAAAACTGAGGGTGAGACTCGTGCGGAGCGATTAGTTACATAGTCTAACTGTCCCACGGTTGGACGACCTGCAAAGGAAGAAAATCTTCCAGAAATATGTGCAGTTCCATTCAAATAGCTCAACCATGTTTGTACCCAGATAATTGGCGATAAACCAATCATTAAGTAAAGTATTGGTTCTAATAAGGGCTTTTGTAAGACTCGCAAGATATTTGTGAATGGAGCAGTATGCACTGGATTAGTAAAAGTGGTATTAACTAGACCAATACCAGCCACGCGTGTTCCTAAATGTTGCGGAAATAGACGACAGAATGTTAATAAAATCATGCCGCCCATACTATGTCCAAAAATAATCGCTGGTTTATCTCCTGCTAAATCGAGGACAGCTTCAAGATCAGTTGCTAAGTGCTTCATACTATAGTCATTATCAGGGACTTGTCCCGATTTTCCTGTCCCTGGCACATCCCATAGGATTAATCGAAATTCATCTACTAAAGCTTGTTTAATGTAATACCAATGAGTACTATTACAACTCCATCCGTGGGTGAAAATGATCGGTGGAGCATCTTGATCGCCGAAAAATTCGACGTGAATATTCGTTCCATCGGGTCGGTGAATTTGTTTAACTTCTTTGGAACGCGAAGGTGTTGGTTCATTCTCGGCTGGACTAGCTAATAGCCATAGGATCACAAACCGTCCCAATATGCTAAAGACTAACATAACGAGACCTGAAACAAGTAGAGCGACAACTGTAATCGAACCCAGAAACCAACCAATTACAAAATAAAAGCCAAAACCAAGCAATGCTGTAGAAAGTAATCCTAACAGCAAGACAATTAGCGGAGCTAAGGGAAAAATAGACATATATTTAATTATTGGTTTGCTCTGGGCTTTCAGGATGAGGGCATACATATTGAGAAAGAAAGGGTAATTTGTGAATTACCCCTTCTTTCTTAATATTGTAATTTCTTAAACTCCTACCATCTTCTTATTCATCTCTGGTTTTGCACCATTGGATGCGACCGATTCACCTTCAACAAAAGAACGCAGCATCCATGAAATTTGTTCATGCTGCTCCATCAAACCTGTGAGAAAGTCTGCGGTTCCGTCATCCTTGAACTTGTTGCCACATTTCTCAATATGCTCACGCAGATTCCGTACAACCTGTTCATGATCCGCTAGCAAGTGCGATACCATACCAGTCGCTGTGGGGATTTTGCCAGCATCTTCTTTGAGAGAACAGATTTTGAGGAATCCTTCCATCGTTCCAACAGGA
>JANNWD010000429.1:0-4263 GCA_031408315.1 Bacteroidota bacterium | reverse complement strand
TTTCAATTGTACCGTTTTAGCGATGGCAAAGCCTTTGAGCCAGACTTTGTACTTTTTCTAAAGGAGAAACCAACAAATGAAACAATCGCTTATCAATTGTTTATAGAACCAAAAGGCGAAGTGTATATAAAAGATGATAGCTGGAAAGAAGATTTTTTGAAAGAAATAGAAAACAAGTTTGTTATTCATCAATCTACAAATTACAAGTTAATAGGACTTCCTTTTTATAACAGTGAAGCTGACTTACACAGAAAATTTTCATTGGAATTTGATAAATATTTATGATTATAAATATCCGTAAAATTCACTTAAACTATAACTCCAAATCTTCCACAAAAAAGCCCCGATAAATCTATCGAGGCTTTTATATAAATTTTTTAAACTTACTTATTCTACTTCTTTACCGCCATTTAATTTGTCTTGTAATTCTTTTAACTCATCCATTTTACCATCGGCAGCTAATTGTGCTTGTTGTGCCCAAGTTGTAGGGTCTAGGTGACTAACTTTTGCATCGGTAGCCATTAAAATTTCCTTAACTTTTTCGGCAGATGTGTTAGCTAATTCAGCAAAAGTAGTAATACCAGCAGCAACCAATACTTCGGCAGCTTTAGGCCCAATACCTTCAATAATAACTAAATCATCGCCTGTTTTAGCAGCCTTAGTTGCTTTTGCAGCCTTTGCTTCTGGTGCAGCAGGTGCAGCAGAAACTTCTTCAGTAGCTACATCTTCAGTTACTGTACCAGCAGTTTTTACTTTGCTACCACCACTTCTACGAGTTTTCTTAGCTGGTTCTGCTGCAGATGCTGCAACAATTCCTTTGCCGTAAATTTCGTTAAAGTCAACCAATTCAATCATGGCTAATTCAGCGTTATCACCCGTTCTTGCACCCAATTTAATAATACGAGTGTAACCACCTGGCCTAGCTGCAATTTTAGGAGCTACTACTGTAAATAATTCTTTTACAGCAGCTTTATCGTTTAAGTAGCTAAACACAATACGGTGATTGTGCATAATAGCTTCTTTACTACTAGTGTTTTTTGTTTTAGTAATAAGCGGTTCAATGTAACTACGTAAAGCCTTTGCTTTAGCCAAAGTTGTCGTAATTCTTTTGTAGGTAATTAACTGGCAACCCAAGTTCATTAACAAAGCCCTTCTATGAGAGGCTGTTCTGCTTAAATTATTATTCTTATTTCCGTGACGCATGACGTTTTTGTTTTAATTCCCCCACACCGTGTCAGGATTTGTGAGGTACTTGTTATATAAATGTACTATTATGCTAATTCAATAATTTACTAATTCCACAATTCATAAAAGCATTATAAATTTTGGGAACCATTAGCAAGTTAGCATATCAGCTAATTATCGAATTATTCGTCGTCTAATTTCAATTTTCCTAAATCCATTCCAAAACCAAGACCTCTTTCGTTCAACACTTGCTCAATTTCACTCAACGATTTTTGACCAAAGTTTCTAAACTTCATTAAATCTTCTTGTTCGTATTGTACCAACTCACTTAACGAGTTAATTTTAGCCGCTTTTAAGCAATTAAATGCTCTTACGGATAAATCTAAATCTTCTAATGGAGTTTTTAATACTTTACGTAGTTGTAAAGTTTGTTCGTCAACTAAATCTTCTTTTTTCTCTTCTTTATTATCAAAAGTGATGTTTTCATCAGTGATAATCATTAAGTGTTGAATTAAGATACGACTAGCTTGCTTTACCGCTTCTTCTGGATGAATAGTACCATCGGTAACTACTTCCATAATTAATTTTTCAAAATCGGTACGTTGCTCTACCCTTGTATTTTCAATAGCATATTTTACATTCTTTATTGGAGTGTAAATAGCATCTACCGAAATATATCCAAAGTGGCTACTTTTTTCTCTGCTTTCTTCCGCAGGCACATAACCTCTTCCTTTATTTACCGTAATTTCAATATCTAATTTTGCACTATTATCTAATGTACAAATCAATAATTCTGGATTCATTACTTCAAAAGATGGAGTAGCTTCTCCAATCATTCCAGCAGTAAATTCAGTTTTGTTTTTTATAGATAAGGTAATTTTTTCTGTCCCAACTTCACCTTCTACTTTACGCTTTAAACGTACTTGTTTAAGGTTTAATATAATTTCAGTAACATCTTCTGTAATACCCTTTATAGTAGCAAATTCATGATCGGCACCAGCAATGTTGATACCAACAATTGCATAACCCTCTAATGAATTTAATAACACTCTACGTAAAGCATTACCAATAGTTACACCATAACCGGGCTCTAACGGACGAAACTCAAAATTAGCTTCGAACTCAGTTGCTTTTTGAAGAACGATTTTATCGGGCTTAACAAAGTTTAAAATTCCCATATTAAATTATTATTTTTTTGTTATTTAATTTGTATTGCACATTTATTTACAATTGATAAGTATCAATTGCTATTACTTGCTATACAATTCCACAATCAATTGCTCCTTAATATTTTCAGGAACACTTTCTCTTTCTGGATATGTAATAAAAGTACCTTTTTGTTCACCTTCACTCCAATCTACCCAGCTAAACTTAGGGTTTTTGCCACGTAAGTTGCCAGTAATTGATGCGTTAGCAGCACTTTTGTTTCTTAAACCAATAACATCACCTGGCTTGCAGCTATGCGATGGAATGTTTAAAATACCACCATTAACAGTAATATGTTTGTGAGATACTAATTGACGGGCAGCCGAACGGCTTGGTGCAATTCCCAAACGGAAAACGATGTTATCCAAACGGGCTTCTAATAATTTAATAAGGTTTTCACCTGTAACACCTTTTCTACGAGCAGCTTCTTCAAAAGTTTTGTAGAATTGTTTTTCTAACAACCCATAAGTGTACTTAGCTTTTTGCTTTTCTCTTAATTGTAAAGCATACTCACCTAAGGTTTTACGCTTACGAGTAGCTCCATGCTGACCTGGAGGGTTGCTGTTTTTTGTTAAATACTTGCCATTACCAAGAATAGGTTCGCCATAAATGCGACATTTTTTGGTTTTTGGACCTGTGTAACGTGCCATATATTTTTTTCATTTTCCGCTTTTTTGTATCGGTGCGTTAATCAGTAAAAACGGTAAAAATCAATTAAGCACCCTGTTAATAAAATGAAATATTATTATTTGGAATGTTGAATTTGAAAATTTCGAATTTGAAAAAAAAGCTATCAAATTAAAATTTATCAAAACAACACTTTAAATATATAGATAAGAACTATTGAGTTTACAACTCATTTCTTTTGAAATTCAAAAAATTATAAATTCGAAATTTATTATTATACTCTTCTCTTTTTAGGAGGACGACAACCATTGTGAGGAATTGGCGTTACATCTTTAATAGTTGTAATTTCAATACCATTTTGAGATAATGAACGTATGGCACCTTCTCTTCCACTTCCAGGCCCTTTTACATACACATCTACTCTTTTTAAACCAGCATCTAGTGCTACTTTAGCTGCATCGGCACCTGCCATTTGAGCTGCATAAGGTGTATTTTTCTTACTTCCTCTAAAACCCATTTTACCAGCACTACTCCAAGATATTACTTGCCCTTGCTTGTTCGTTAAACTGATAATAATGTTGTTGAAACTTGCTACAATATGAGCATCCCCGTAAGCATCAACTTTTACAATTCTTTTTTTTGCGGCTGCTTTACCAGTTGCTTTACCAGCTGCTTTGCCTTGTGCTTTTGCCATTTATAGGTAATCTTTAAAAATGTTTTCCCGATTTTATCGGTATTGTTACAATCCTCCTGCCGGCTTATTATAGCTATCTAGTATTGTATCAAAAAAATATAAGCCTATTTATGTTTGATTTTTGATTTTCTATTTTTTGATTTAAAATCAAAAAATATATAAATCATAAATTAAAGATTTTACTTAGTTACTTTCTTTTTACCTGCAACTGTTTTACGCTTACCCTTACGAGTACGACTGTTAGTACGAGTACGTTGACCACGTAAAGGCAAACCTTTACGATGACGTAAACCACGGTAACAAGCAATATCCAACAAACGCTTAATATTCATTTGAGTTTCGCTACGTAAAGCTCCTTCTGTTTTAAATTCGGTGTTAATAGCATTACGAATGGCTGTTTGCTCATCATCGTTCCACTGATTAACTTTTTTATTTACATCAATACTACATTTGCTTAAAATGTATTTAGCTGTAGATGGACCTATACCATATATATATGTAAGTCCTATTTCGCCTCTTTTGTTTTTTGGTAAATCTATACCGGCAATACG
>JANNWD010000428.1:0-3892 GCA_031408315.1 Bacteroidota bacterium | reverse complement strand
CCCTTCATACCCCATCTCAACTGAAACCTTACATGCATAAGCAACCAAGTTGGCTGGTACGCCAAAGTAAACTTTATTTTTTCCTTTATTAAACTTTGCACTTTCAATTAAGTGCATAAAAATATGGTCTTGTTTATCCTCAATACTCAATAAACCTTGAATTATTGTAGGGTTTTTAACGGTAGTTAATTTATATACTAGTTTACTCTTATCTTTTAATTCTTTAATCCAATTAAATTGCCAGTCTTTAGCATTTATTTGTTTTACATCAAGTTGAGCTAGTTTAAAAATATCGGTATCAAAAATCTCATTTGTGGTTGTGTTTTCAATAGAATTTGTAAGTTTATCTATTATAATATTTACTGGTTTACTCCTCTGCATTGAAAATTTTATACAATTTTAAATTAAATTAAAGCAAAAAATCAAACCTCAAAAAATAGAAGATTAATTTTACCAATTCGAAAATATTTTATTAAAAATTGCATCAACCAAATTACTTACAATTTTAGTTCCATCGCTACTCTCTACTTCGGTAAGCGTTTTATTAGCATCAAAATCTAAGTTATAGCTTACATCTGTTTCAAAATTCTTTTTATCATCTAATATATTTTTAAATACTAAATGAAAGCCAACTGTTAAGCGGCTTTGTGTAGCACTTGTACCACTTATACCTGTGGTGCTCACTTGGTAATTGCTTACATAACCACTTACATCGTAGTGGGCATCATCGGCATTTGTTTGCCTAAGCCTTGTGGTATTTATAATTTTTTGCTTTAGCTTTTCAGTTAATTGGGGGCTTAGCTGTGGGTTTACGTAACTAGCTTTATTCTCCAAATAATTTACTCTAAATGTTTTTACCTCGGTAGGTATTGGGCTAGTATCTTTAAAGCCGTATTTACAGGTAGCGTAGCTGCAAGTAAACAAAACTAAAAAGCAAATGGCTAATAATTTTATAGTAGTATATTTTTTGTGTTGCATTTAAATGGCAAATTAAAGAGAAAAATTTATAGGCGGTGTTAAAAAATTTCAAACAACAAAACAGTGGCTACTAAGAAACTAAGTAAAAGCATTGTTTCTTTATTTTCTTTATATTATGAGCAAAACCAACGTTTAATCCTCTATATCATATTCCTTCAACTTTCTATACAATGTTCTTTCGCTAATGCCTAAATCTAAACTAGCATCTTTACGTTTGCCACGGTGTTTTTTAAGGGCTTTTAAAATTAGCTCTTTTTCTTTGTCAACAATGCTTAGACTTTCCTCCACATCTTCATGTTGGTGTATTTGGTTGTTGTTATTGCCTTGGTGTAATAGTACAGATTGGTTGCTGTTTGGTAAAACGTTTTGATGGGTATTTATTTCATTAAAATTAGCATCGTTACTAAAAACTGGGGTATGGTGTTGTGCAACCGATGGGTTTTGTAAAATATCAAAAAACATCTTTTTTAATTCATTTACATCTTTCTTCATATCAAAAAAGAGTTTGTATAAAATTTCTCTTTCGTTGGCAAATTCGGTTTGGCTTACGCCGCCAGCACCGCCAGCTAGCATTGGCATTCGGCTGTAATTATGCTCTGGTAAAAAGCTTTTAAGTTTGTTCCCGTTTAAAACTTTATCGGTACTTAAAACAGATATTTGTTCTGCAATATTTTTTAACTCCCGTACATTACCTGGCCAAGGATAATTTATCAATATATTTTTTGCCTCATCATCTAACTGCACAGGCACAGCTTTATACTTATCCGAAAAATCGCTTACAAATTTTCTAAACAACAATGGTATATCTTCTTTTCTATCTCTTAAAGATGGAACCCTTATTGGCACAGTGTTTAAGCGGTAATATAAATCTTCTCTAAACCTACCGCTTTGGGCTCTTTCGATCAATTCTTTATTAGTAGCTGCAATAACTCTTACATCGGTTTTTTGTACTTTACTGCTTCCTACTCGTATGTATTCCCCAGCTTCTAAAACTCTAAGTAATCTGGCCTGTGTACCCAAAGGCATTTCCCCAATTTCGTCTAAAAAAATAGTTCCGCCATTTACTGTTTCAAAATAACCCTTACGGCTATCAACGGCACCTGTAAAACTTCCTTTTTCATGCCCAAATAATTCGCTATCAATTGTACCCTCTGGTATTGCACCACAGTTTACTGCAATAAACGAATTGTGTTTACGGGCAGATAGTGCATGAATAATTTGCGAAAACACTTCTTTACCAACACCGCTTTCACCATTTATTAATACACTTAAATCGGTATTGGCTACTTGTGTGGCAATGTTTAACGCATGGTTAAGCGATGGCGTATTGCCGATGATACCAAATCTGTTTTTTATTAGTTGTAAATCCATAAAATACCCCCTCCGCCCCCTGAAGGGGGAACTTGATTTAAAATTGTTTAATGTTCTTTTCTATTTCTTGTAGAGTTTTCTCTATATTCTTTAGGACATCTTTATTACTAAATCTTATTACTGTTATTCCTAACTCTTCTAAATTTTTCTGTCTTATTTCATCATTTATTTTTACATCTGCTAAATCATGAATACTCCCATCTAATTCAATTATCAATTTTAATGAATGACAATAAAAATCGGCAATGTAAATTGATATTGGATGTTGCCTTCTAAACTTGTACTGAGGAAATTTTTCTTTAAGCATTCCCCATAAAATCATTTCAGTTGGTGTTACATTATTCCTCAATTTTTTTGCTAACTCAAAAAGTATTGGAGTAGCTCCATAAAACATACCCCCTCTGCCCCCTAAAGGGGGAACTTGGTCTTTAATTTTTTCAGCTAAATCCATTTATTATTTAAGTAATTTTTATATAACCTTTGATATTAAAAACCCAACATTAGAATATAAAATACTCTTTAAAGTATTATAGTCTTTAATGTTCCCCTTTAGGGGGCGGAGGGGGTACCTATTAAAGTTCCAGCCGTACAACTGTCAATTTTCACCATTACATAATCTCCCTTCTTATATTTCCCCTTTGGAAAAACAACCACTTTGTTTTGATCATTTCTTCCGTACAAATCATCTTCACTTCTTTTAGAAAAACCTTCTACCAATACTTTAAATGTTTTGCCTACATCTTTTTGCATACTTGCTAAAGTTTGTAAGCGATGGAGTGCTACCATTTCATGCAATCTTTTTTTCTTTACATCTTCGGGTATATCATCTTTAAAACGCCTTGCAGCCAATGTTCCAGGGCGTTCGCTATAAAAATACATATAGGCTAAATCGTATTGGCAGTATCGCATTAAGCTTAGGCTTTCTTGATGTTCTTCTTCGGTTTCGGTACAAAAGCCTGTAATCATATCGGTACTTAAACCACAATCGGGTATTAGCTCTTTTATTCTATCAATTTTAGATATGTACCATTCTCTTGTGTAAGTACGGTTCATTAATTGCAATACTCTTGTGCTACCGCTTTGTACAGGTAAGTGAATGTAGTTGCAAATATTATCGTATTTAACAATGGTGTGCAGCACATCATCTGTAATATCTTTTGGATGGCTTGTTGAAAAACGAACCCTGAGTAGGGGAGAGATGAGGGCAACTTTTTCCATTAATTTGGCAAACGTAACAACCTCCCCAAACCCCTCCAAAAGAGGGGCTTCGGTTCTCTGAGAATTTAAGTTGCTTTTATTTTTGTTGCCATTTTCATAGCCTCTGTTGATGATTAGAGGAGCTTGGGGTATGTAATGATAACTATCTACATTTTGCCCAAGCAATGTAACTTCTCTATATCCTTGGTTAAATAATTCTTGGCATTCGTTTACAATACTTTCTGCATCTCTACTTCTTTCTCTACCTCTTGTAAAAGGCACTACACAAAAGCTACACATATTATTACAGCCTCTCATTATGCTTACAAATGCGGTAACGCCGTTA
>JANNWD010000427.1:0-7407 GCA_031408315.1 Bacteroidota bacterium | reverse complement strand
TATGTAATCGTTTAGGAGGGTTTTGCCATCGTCTTTAAACTCTTTATTAATATTTATATTTTTTCCTACTTCGGTTAGCCTGTCCCTAGTGTCCATCATTATTTTTCGTGGGCTTAATAATTTGCCGGTAAGGTTAGCTGGGCAAGCGGCACTGCAACGGCCACACTCGGTGCAACTGTAAGCATCTAACAAACTTTTCCAACTTAAATCCATAACATCTTTTGCTCCAAATTTTTGTGGGGCGGCTTCGGTAGTTGGGGCAAGCTCTGGCTGCATGGCATACAATACTTCGTTTTGTATGCTTTTCATGTTATCCATTTTGCCCATAGAATTTAACCTTGCATAATAGGCATTTGGGAACGCCAACATTATATGCAAATGTTTACTATAAGGCAAGTAATTTAAAAAAGCTAGAATGCCTATAATATGTACCCACCAAGCGGTACGTTCAAGAGCTATTAATGTTGTTGTTGAAAAACTGCTGAATAAATTTGATAAGCCACCACTAATAATAAAGTTGCCAGTAGTATGGTAATGTTCTGCCCCTTTAATTTGCAAAGCTTTGTCGGTAGCGTTCATTAACAAAAACAAACTCATTAAAATAATTTCTACAATTAAAATATAATTAGCATCGCTACGTGGCCAGCCATTTAAATCTTTGCTTATGAAACGTTTTAATTTTATGATATTTCTTCTTGCTAAAAAAATAACACAAACTGCTATTACGCCTACGGCTAAAACTTCGAAAAAATTTATTAAGAAGGTATAAAACCCACCAAGCATTGGTAAAAAAAGCCGGTGTGTACCAAGTATTCCATCTAACAAAATTTCTAATACTTCTATATTAATAATAATAAACCCTGCATAAATAATAAAATGCATTATGGCTACCGTAGGGTTTTTAAACATCTTTTTTTGCCCTAATGCTAGTAGCATTAAATTACGCCATCGCTGTGGTTTATTATCTGTAAGGACTTCGGGCTTGCCTAAAAAAATATTGCGGCGTATTTGTAATATGTTTTTTGCAAAAAGCCAACTGGCAAATGCTAGTAGGGCTACAAAAGCTATTTGGAAAATGATGTGCATGTGTGGTAATTATACTGCTAAGATAAAACGGAAAATTTGATTAAGCTAATTGAAATTAACCACAGAGAAATGGAGGTAAACCAGTTTACTCAAACGGTTGTTTTAAACAGGGTATCGTAGATTTTAAAACTAAAGTAGTCTTACAGGTCTTTGCGTAAACTTGGCTTCTCTTTTTCTCTGCGGTGAACAAAATAATTACTGTAATTTTATTAAATAATTAGCGAAACCAAAATGAAAAAATATATATTGACCGAAAATGTTGCTGAAAAAAAGCTAAAACGTATGGCGTTGGAAGTGGCAGAGCGTAATTACAACGAAAAAGAATTATTGCTTATTGGCATTAAAGAAAACGGTATTGTAATTGCCCATATAATTGCTAAATTAATGAAAGATGTATTTGCTGGTAGCATTACCGTAGTGGCATTAAGTATGGATAAAAAGAAACCTACAACCATTACTATTGAAAAAGATATTGATGTAGATGGTAAAACAATTTTGCTTATTGATGATGTGGCAAATAGCGGCAGAACTATGTTGTATGCGTTAAAACCCTTGCTAGAGAAGCATCCTAAAAAAATACAAACTCTTGCATTGGTGGAACGTACTCACAAAACTTTTCCGGTTGATGTGGACTATGTTGGAATAAGTATTTCAACAACATTAAATGAGCATATTTATGTAGAAGTAGAAAAGGGTAGAGTTGTAGGGGCTTGGATGGAGTAGTGAGTAGTGAAAATTTCTGGTTAGTAAAGTTATTTATTGTTTTTTAAGGGATATAAAAAATGCAATATCCCCGAAATTGGTGGGACACAAAATCAAAAATAAAAAGCATGTACCTTAAACTTCCCATTACCATACTCCAATGTAGGCATAGGAAACTTTACAATGTTGGCAATTTGCAATAGCAATTTTATTCCTTTCTTTTTTGTTTTTATTTTAGTTAAATCAATATCTGGTGCAAAATACCATTGGCGATAGCGTTTGTAGTTGGTGCCGTCAAAAATAATAGTACCAGCATCGTCTTTACCAATATTGTCCTTAGCACCAAATAATCCCTCAACACCAGTGCCTACACTTACACAAAGCCAAGCAGGTAATTTGCTTTTAGGAAAAAACGATTTTAAATTGGCACTTAACCAATAGGTTTGACTGTTATAATCTTTTAAAAAACGCTCTGCACCGGTGCCGCCAAAAATTTTGTCGCTTTGTTTGTTTAAAGCAGGGTTGCTATACTTTTTTTTATGGAACGAAAATTTGAATTGTATACGTTGTTCATCCCAAGCCAACTCTTGCCCTATAATTAAACCACTGCCAACAAAATTTGCACCAAAATCTGCCCAACTCCAGCCCCATTCGGCACTAAATCCATCAAGCGTTTCAATAACAGTTTGGTAAGCTGCACCGCTAAGTCCACCAAGTAAAATTCTTTTTTTACGCCCAATACCTGTCCACCGCCAAAGTTCCATACTGGCTTTACTTTCGGCATAAGCACTGTAGGCATGGCCTATTTTATCAATGCCTTTCCATTCTTTTGCATCGTTAAAGCTATGTAAATTAGTTTGCGGATAATTTTTGTACCATGCAGCGTAAAGTCCCACCATTGCTGCACTGTAACCGCCAATATTAATTAGTGCAATGGTTTTTACTCGTTTTTTTATTTGAGTTGGTGTTAAGGAAAAATGGTTAGGATCGGTCATTCGTTCTTTACATTGTTTTGTAATTGTAGGCTGTGTGCAATTGTAAATTGCAGTATCTTTTATTGGTAAGTTTTGTATAGAATCTTGTGCTGCGGTTTTAAAAAAAGTTATGAACAGGAGGCTGAAGCTCAATAAAGATTTTATAGTACAAGTGAGTGACACCAATGAAGTTGAGCTTTTTGTAAATGTTAGTCTCATAATTTAAAACAAAATTAGCATTAATTGATGTTAATGATATACGAAATAATTACTTTTGAAGATGTATAAATACTAAAAATATGGAACAAACAACACAACAAAAAATTAATAACTGGTTAAGCGGAAATTATGAGCAAAGTGTTAAGGATGAAATTATGCGTTTGCAAACCGAAAATGTAGGAGAGCTGGAAGATGCATTTTATAAAAACTTAGAATTTGGTACAGGTGGCTTACGTGGCTTAATGGGTATTGGTACAAATAGAATGAATAAATATACGGTAGGAATGGCAACACAAGGATATGCCAATTATTTAAAGCAATGTTTTATCGATGAAATTAGCGTTGCTATTGCATACGATTGCCGAAATAACAGTAAATTTTTTGCCGAAACTACTGCAAATGTTTTTGCTGCAAATGGCATTAAAGTGTATTTATTTGAAGCTTTACGGCCTACGCCAGAATTGAGTTTTGCTATTCGTACACTCGGGTGTAAAGGTGGTGTGGTGTGTACTGCCAGCCATAATCCTAAAGAATATAATGGCTACAAAGCCTATTGGGATGATGGTGCACAAATGGTGCCACCACATGATAAAAATGTAATTACAGAGGTAGAAAAAATTATTAATGTAGAAGATGTAAAATGGAAGGGTGGCGAAAATAATATTGTATTGCTTGGTGCAGATATGGATGAAAAATATTTGCAAATGGTAAAGGGTTTAAGTGTGTATCCTGATGTGTGTGCAGCACAGCATGATTTAAAAATAGTGTACACCAGTATACATGGTACAGGCATAACACTTGTGCCTAAGGCTCTAGAAAAATTTGGCTTTACCAACATAAATATTGTTGAAGAGCAAATGATACCTGATGGAAATTTTAGTACAGTTGTTTATCCTAACCCTGAAGAAACGGAAGCTATGACATTAGGGTTGAAAAAAGCTGCTGCAATAAATGCCGATATTTTATTGGGTACCGACCCTGATGCAGATAGGGTAGCCATTGGCGTTAAAAATAAAAAAGGAGAGTGGGTGTTGTTAAACGGTAATCAAACCGCAGCTATTGCGTTTAATTATATGATTGAGGCTCGTAAAGCAAAAGGAATTGCACAGCAAAATGATATGGTTATTAAAACAATTGTAACTACCGAAATGATTGCTGCTATTGCTAAAGCCAATGGTGTAGCTTGTTACAGCGTATTAACAGGTTTTAAGTGGATTAGTAAAATGATTAAAGAAAAAGAAGGAAAAGAAAAATATATTATTGGAGGAGAGGAAAGTTTTGGCTTAATGATTGGTGATGAAGTAAGAGATAAAGATGCTATTAGTGCGGTGGCTTTAAGTTGTGAGATGGCGGCATACGAAAAAAATAAAGGACGTAGTTTGTACGATAAATTAATTGATTTGTATATTCAATACGGTTTTTACAAAGAGGGATTAGTAAGTATTACAAAAAAAGGAATGAATGGGGCAAAAGAAATTGCTGATATGATGGGAGGCTACAGAAATAATCCGCCACAAACTATTAATGGTGTTGCGGTGGATGAATTGTTGGATTACGAATTGCAACTAGGTAAAAAATTAAGTACTGGCGAAACGTTTACAATTGACTTACCTAAAAGTAATGTATTACAATTTTGCTTGGCAGATGGCACAAAAATTAGTGCAAGGCCAAGTGGTACAGAACCTAAAATAAAATTTTATTTTACGGTAAATACAACCTTAGCAAGTGCCGATGAATTTGATGCTACAGAAAAAATATTGGATAATAAAATTGCTGCAATAGTAGAGGAAATGGGATTGAAATAATATAAAAACGCTATGAAGAAAATTTTAATTACGTTTATTGTGTTGTTACCATTACTGGTTACTGCACAAGCTACCATACAAACAAAAGCTATAATACTACAACGCTTATTAGCTAAAAAGCACTACAAGCCTGTAGTGTGGAATGATACTACTGCTGCAATGTTGTACAAAAAGTGGTTGAATAATTTAGATGATGAAAAACTGTTTTTTACTCAACGTGAAATTGATGTTTTAAGCAAATTAAAAAATACGATAGACGATGAAATAATGGGGAAGGGTTGGAGTTTTCTTCCACAATCTATTACATTGTACAAACAGAGTGTGCAACGAGTGGATAGTATAATAAAAGTACTTACACAAAAACCTTTCGATTTTAGCAAACCAGATAATTTAAACTGGCCATTAACAAATTATGCAGCTACAAGTGCCGAACTAGCTCTACGTTGGCAAAAATATTTAAAGTGGGAGGCTTTAAATTATATAGGCAAGGAAGTTGCAGATTCTAATGAGTTGTCTGTAAAAATACCTGCTAATTTTGTACTCTTAGAAATTGCAGCAAGGGAAAAAGTAAAAAATAGAGAGTTAGGATATATAAAAAACTTGCTTAGCACACCTGCAAATTTTACAACTACTTTGGAGGAAAAATATTTAAACGCCATTGCTTGGTGTTACGACCCTCATACCAATTATTTTAACACCAAAAAGAAAAACGAATTTGATGCAGCTACAAGTGCATCGGAATTTAGTTGTGGGGTAGAGTTGGATGAAAATGATAAAGGAGATATTGTAATTGACTATTTATTACCAGGTAGCAGTGCATGGCGAAGTGGGCAATTGCATAAAGGCGATGTATTGCAAAGCGTAAAAATTAACAATATTGATAAAAATGTAAAAGATATTGATGATGATTATTTATATAATGCATTGAATGGAGGAAGCAGTGGTGAAGTAGAAATTATTGTAAAATCTGCTGCAGGCGAAATAAAAAAAGTAAAACTGCAAAAAGAAAAAATAGAAGATGATGAAGCTATTGTAAAAAGTTATGTATTGCATGGCAAACAAAATATTGGTTACATAAACTTGCCTGGTTTTTATAGCAGGGAAGATGATGTGGAAAATGAAAAAGATATTAAATTTGATGGGTGTGCAAACGATGTAAGTAAAGAAATTATTAAACTAAAAAAAGATACTATTACAGGTTTAATTTTAGACTTACGTAACAATGGTGGCGGCAGTATGTGGGAGGCTATGCAGTTAGCAGGAATTTTTATAGATATTGGGCCGGTAGCCTCCGTAAAAGATAGAGATGGAAAAAAAACTGTATTAAAAGATCCCAACCGTGGTACCGTTTACGATGGACCAATGCTTGTGTTAATTAATGGAGCAAGTGCAAGTGCAAGCGAATTTTTAAGTGCTGCTTTGCAAGATTATAAAAGGGCTGTAATTCTTGGTGGAACAACGTATGGCAAAGGCTCGGCACAATATGTACAACCTTTAGATACTTCTATAATTGATAACAATAAAACCTACGAAGATTTTATAAAGATAACGGGTAATAAATTTTATAGAGTAAATGGCGGTACTACGCAATGGACAGGAGTAGTGCCAGATATTGCCCTGCCAGACATTTACAGCAATATGGAATACAAAGAAAAAAATAGTGAAAGTGCTTTACAACCTGATAATATAAAACCTACTTTTTATAAAACCTTACCTGATTTACCTATACAAACCTTAGCACAAAAAAGCGGCGAACGTATAAAAAATAATACCGATTTTATACAGTTAAATAACTTTATAAATTGGCAAAAACAACAAAATACTACTAAAAATATTGCATTGCAATGGGCTGGCTTCGCTAACCAATATAATGATGTAGTTAAAATGTACAAGCAGTTAGAAGCTATTGGTGCCATTACTTCTAACAAATTAGCCGTTACTAATAATGGATTTGATTGGCAGCGTATTTTGCAAAGTACTACTAGGAGTAAAGAAGTGAATAATGTGCATTTACAAGATATAAAAGATGATGCTACTATAGCAGAAGCCTATAAAATATTAATGGATTGGAATAATAAATAATTTTTTAGAAAACCCAGCTACAACTTGTTTTTAATTTATTTATCTTTAAAATAAAAAATATGAAAATTTTATCTACCCTTTTACTACTCTTTGTTTATGCAAATTGTTTTAGTCAAGATTTTGAAAATCCTGGAGAATACATGAGTTATATTAGTAAGCAAAAAGAAAATGTTACAAAAAAATATTTAAGTTATTCTAGTGCTGTTGCACATGGTAAAAAAGCAAAAAAAGTTGACAATTTGCGTAGCAAATTATTAGATGAAGTACAAGAATGTAGAATGAATATTGGTGCTATGCCTTCCTACAAAGGCGATAAAAGCTATAGAGATTCGGCTGTAAAATTTATGCGTTTTTATTTTACCATTTTAAATGAAGATTATAGTAAAATTATTAATTTGGAAGAAGTAGCTGAAAAAAGCTATGATGATATGGAAGCCTATATAATGGCACAGGAAATGGTAAGTAAAAAAATGGAAGAGCAAAATGCTATGATAAAAAAAGCTTCTACAGATTTTGCAGGTCGTAACAATGTAACATTG
>JANNWD010000426.1:0-1511 GCA_031408315.1 Bacteroidota bacterium | reverse complement strand
TTCTGCATCGAGGAAGAGCGGGCGCTGGACCTGCCGAAGCTGGAGCGCTGGCTGGGCGAGTTGCTGAACACCTCGGGGGAGAGCATCTACCGCTGCAAGGGCGTGCTGCACATCAGGGGCATTCCCAAGCGCGTGGTCGTGCAGGGCGTGCAGATGATGATGGACTCGGCACCGGATCGTTTTTGGAACGCAGGCGAGCGACGGGTCAGCCAGTTCGTCTTCATCGGGCGCGAGCTGGATGAGGTGGGGATACGAGCAGGGTTTGAGTCCTGCGTGGCGGCGTAGTTTTTTCGGGCACTCTCACGCTCCGGCTTGCGTCGCCCGCCCTCTTTGCCTACAAACCCGCGCATGTCTGTCACTGCCACCCGCGCCGGAGCCCGGCGCACCGGTTCGTTTGATTTGTCGCGCTACCTCGACGCCCGCAGCGTCGCGGTCAACCGTGCGCTGGATAAGTTTCTCCCGAAGGAGACAACCAAGCCCGCCACCATCCACAAGGCGATGCGCTACTCCATCTTCGCCGGCGGCAAGCGCATGAGGCCCGCCCTCGTACTCGCGGCCGCCGAGGCGTGCGGCGGCAGCATCGCGGACGCCTTGCCGCTGGCCTGCGCCGTGGAGTGCATCCACACCTACTCGCTCATCCATGACGATTTGCCGGCGATGGACAACGACGACTTCCGCCGGGGCAAGCCGACGAACCATAAAGTTTTCGGTGAAGGCATCGCCGTGCTGGCAGGCGACGCGCTGCTGACGCAGGCGTTTGAAATTGCGGTGCAGGCGAAAGGGTGGCCGCGTTATTCGCACCGGCAGATTGTGCTCGAACTGGCGCAGGCGTCCGGTTCGCTGCAACTCATCGCCGGGCAGGTCGCGGATCTCGAAGGCGAGGGGAAAAAGATTTCCGCTGCGGAGCTGAAATACATTCACGAGCGCAAGACGAGCGCGCTGCTCTGCTGCTCGGCGCGCTTCGGCGGCATGAGCGCGAATTGCACGCCCGCACAGCTCAAGGCGCTCACGGACTTCGGCTACAACGTGGGCCTCGCCTTCCAAATCATCGACGACATCCTCGACATCACGCAGACGAGCGAGCAACTCGGCAAGACGGCGGGCAAGGACACGGCGGCGCAGAAGGCGACGTATCCCTCCATCGTGGGCTTGGAGAAGTCGCGGAAGATTGCGCAGGAGCTGACGGGCAAGGCGTTCGGGGCGCTGAAGATTTTCCGGGGCCGGGCCGTGGCGCTGGAGGCGCTGGCGGAGTTTTTGTTGAAACGGGACAAGTAATGGTTCCGCGCGCTGCGGGTGGAGAGCGGGCAAATGACAAATCCGTCATTTGGAATTTTCTTCCCATCAGGCAGGGGCTGGCGCATTTTCCCGCCCTCATGAAAACGACCAAGATTAGTTTGCTCCTCGCCCTCCTCACGGGCGGCGGCGTCACGGCCTCCTTCGCTCAGATGGAAGGCGAATATCAATTGCAGCCGCTGATGACGCGCTACGCGGAGACGGCGAAGAAGGTCACC
>JANNWD010000425.1:0-7815 GCA_031408315.1 Bacteroidota bacterium | reverse complement strand
CATTAAAATAGTAAGTAACGTACCAGCGGCACCAACCAAAATACCGCCTGTTAGCATTACTTTGTTATCATACAAAAAGCCGCCACAAGCCGCTGCCACACCAGTAAACGAGTTAAGTAAAGAAATAACAACAGGCATATCGGCACCGCCAATTGGAAATACAAAAAGTATTCCATACAAAAGAGACATGACTAAAATGATATACAATAAAAAAGATTGCTCTGGATTGTAAACTAAATAAGCTCCGAGCCCAAGTGTTGCTGCTAACAAAATGAGATTTAAAATATTTTGACCTGTAAAACTAAAGTCTTTAACCTTGCCGTTTAATTTGCCCCAAGCTATCATACTACCTGCAAAGGATACACTACCAATAATTAATCCTAAAACAATAATTAAAACTTTACCTGTATGCCCAGCTACATTTCCACTCTCGTGTATTTGTTGTGTTAAATGATTAAACTCCACAATACTAATCAACATTGCACATGCACCACCCATTCCATTAAAAAGGCTTACCATTTCTGGCATTGCCGTCATTTTTACTTTTTTTGCGGCAAGTGTTCCAACTATTGTTCCAATAATTAATCCGCCGAAAATCCAACTATAATTGCCTAGTTTTTTTCCTTCTTCTTCGTATAAAAATATGGTGGCAAAAATGGCAATAGCCATACCAACTGCCGCCACTAAATTTCCTTTACGTGCCGATGCTGGATTAGATAACATTTTTAACCCAACGATAAATGTTACCGAGGCTATAAGATAACAAAGTGTAAGAATATTTAAACTCATTTAATTAGTGTAATTCGTTATAATTAGTGTAATAAATTATTTCTTTTTTGCTTTAAACATTTCCAACATTCTATCTGTAACCACAAAGCCACCTACCACATTTAATGTTCCTAATATCACTGCTAAAAAACCTAAGCCTAGTGCTAAATAATTTTCATTTTCGGCTTTGCCCATTACAATAATAGCACCAATAACCACTACGCCATGTATAGCGTTAGCACCACTCATAAGCGGTGTGTGTAATACGCTGGGAACTTTGCCAATAATTTCTATACCAACAAAAATCATTAAAATAACGATATAAATTATTTGTTGGTTGGTAGAAATAAAAGTTAAGATATTTTCCATTTTTATATTTTATACATTTTTTATGTTTATCAACTGCCAACAGGGTTGAAACTGCTGCTGGGGTTTAGTTAATTAAAGCTTTAACCCTGTCGTTTGTTATTTCACCGCCATGCACTACACATGTACCTTTTACTAAGTCATCTTCAAAGTTCAAATTTATTTCTCCTTCTTTTGTAATAATAAGTTGTAAAAAATTTAATACATTTTTGCCATACAATTTACTAGCATCGCTTGGCATGCTACAAGCCAATGCAGAGTTACCAACTATGTTAATTCCATTATGGTTTATAGTTGTACCATCTTTTGTTAACTCAGTATTACCTCCAGTGGCAGATGCTAAATCAATAATAACGCTACCACTTTTCATAGCATTTATCATTTCGCTTGTAATTAATATGGGTGCTTTTTTGCCGGGGATTTGTGCAGTGGTAATTATAATATCTGCCTTGGCAACACTCTCTGCAATTTTTGCTTTTTGGCGTTGCATAAATTCTTCGGTTTGTTCCACTGCATAGCCACCTGCTTTGCTTGCATCAGCAGCACCTTCTACTTCTATAAACTTTGCACCGAGGCTCATGACTTCTTCCTTTACTTGTGGTCTTGTATCAAAAACTTCTATGATTGCACCTAAGCGTTTTGCGGTTGCAATAGCTTGTAAACCTGCCACACCTGCACCCAATATTAAAACTTTTGCTGGCGGAATACTACCTGCAGCCGTCATAAACATTGGAAAATAACGGCTATATGTAAATGCTGCATTTAATACAGCTTTATAACCTGCAATATTTGCCTGGCTACTCAATACATCCATACTTTGTGCCCTTGTAGTACGGGGTAGCATATCCATACTAAAAACGGTAATACCATTGCTGGCACAGTCTTTCATTAAATTAGCATTAAATAAAGGTTGATAAACGCCCAAAATTACCTTTGTTTTAAGATTTGTGATTTGTTGATTTTCTATTGGCTGAAGGCATAAAATAATATCGCTACTTTGTAATACCTCATCTTTAGATTTTATGGATGCACCAGCAGCAATATATTTATCGTCGGCTGCAAAAGCGGTTATGCCTGCTTGCGACTCTATACAAACATCTACATTCCATTTTTTTAGTGTAGCAATATGTTCTGGTAAAAGCGAAACTCTAGTTTCTTGTGTTGATTCTTTTAAAACGCCAATAGTCATAAGTATATTAATTGCTTCTAAGGTAAGATAAATAATTGAAAGTAATTTTACCAAGCATATCTACCATTGAAATACTGTACTTGAAACGATTTTTACGATAAAATTATTAATATAATTCATTTGCAATATTGCTGCAAAAATAAACTACCCAATTTTGTTAAACATAATTGTATTTACCATTTTTAGTTTTTAAATTGGATGATAAAATTTAATCACCACAAAATTAATTGCAAATGAAAAAAATTATTTGTTACTCTGCTTTAGCGTTACTGCTAACATCTACCTTTGTTAGTTGTACAAAATCTTCGTTAACCGAAGGAGATACAACTGGCTTAAACCAAAATGAAAAAGGATTAATTGCCGCTGCTGGTTTTAATAGTAATTGGGCAGAACGTACTCTAGATGGCAGTTACCTCATTGAAGGAGATATATTATTGACTACTGCTCAATTACAAGAAATGAGTGGTGTAGCACCTGGTCATGAATTAATAGTTGCCAATAATGAACATTATCGTACAACCAATGTAGTGAGTACACCTACTAGCGGCCAACGCACAATAACTGTACGTTTAGGTTCTGGCTTTCCAAGTTATTATTCAACTGCATTAGATGCTTCGTTAGCAAGGTATAATGGATATAATTTAAAAATTCGTTTTCAACGAGTAACTAGTGGAGGTAATATTGTAATTACTGGTCAAGCATTAGGTACATCGGGTGGTGGTTGTGTTTTAGGTAGAGCTTCTGGTTTTCCTACTGGCGGTAATCCATCTCCTGGCTTTACACTTAGCACTAGTAGTTGTGCAACATCTTACCTAAATACGGCTACAAAAGCTGATGAAGTTATTGCACATGAAATTGGGCACTGTATTGGCTTCCGTCATACAGATTATATGAGTAGAGCAAGCTGTGGACAAAATAGTAATGAAGGCACTGCAGGTGTTGGTGCAGTACACATACCAGGTACACCTACAACTGTAAATGGTAGTTACAACTCTTGGATGATGGCTTGTACAAATGGCAGTGCAGCTTTTGGCTCTGCAGACGGAGTTGCCTTAAATTACGTTTATTAATTAAATCAAATATAAATCACAAAAAAAGTAAATGAAAAAAATTATTTGTTATTCTACCTTTGCAATTATGCTAGGTACAATTTTTGTAAGTTGCTCAAAATCATCTTTAGATGAGGGTAATGTAAATGGTCTAACTCAAGATGAAAAAGCGTTAATAGCGGCTGCAGGTTTTAACAGCAATTGGGCTGAAAAATCGTTTAGTGGTGGTTATTTAATAGAGGGAGATATATTACTTACAAAAGCACAATTAGAGGAAATGAAAGGTGTTGCACCGTCTCATAACTTTATAGTTGCTGATGTAGAGCATTATAGAACTACCAATATAGTAAGTACACCAACTACTGGGGTAAGAACAATAACAGTAAGTTTAGGCACAGGGTTTCCTACTTACTATTCACAAGCCTTAGATAATGCTTTAGCTAGATACAATAGCTATGGTGATTTAAAAATTGCTTTTTTAAGGGTAGCTTCTGGTGGTAACATTAATATTACTGGTGCTAATTTAGGTACTTCTGGCGGCGGTTGTATTTTAGGTCAAGCTTCTGGCTTTCCGTCTGGTGGTAACCCATCTCCTGGCTTTACATTAAGTACTAGCAGCTGTGCTACAACCTATTTAAATACTGTAGATAAAGCGGATGAAGTGATGGCACATGAAATTGGTCATTGCATTGGCTTCCGTCATACAGATTATAAAAGAAGAAATAGTTGTGGACCAGGTGGTGGAGAAAGTGCTGGTTCAATTGGTGCTGTGCATATTCCTGGCACACCAACTAATGTTACAGGCTCATACAACTCATGGATGATGGCTTGTACAAATAGTAATCCTATTTTTAATGCTGATGATGCAATAGCATTGAGATATGTTTATTAATAGCTAAGTAAAATTTATTTGTTAAAAGTCTCTTTCAATAAGAAAGAGACTTTTAATTTTACATCATCTTATAATAATAGTATGATTTTACGAAGTATTGTTTTTTTTGTTTTTGTGTTCACTGCAAAAATTGCTGTAGCCCAAGAAGTAATCGTAAATAAGGCAAATTCCACTTTTGTTGATAGCGAAAAATTATCTCCATCGCTTAAAAATTTTTCTCCTAATACTACAATTGAAAAATATATTGTTGTTGCAACAGATATTAACCAGCTAATACACCAACTAAATAGTATTGATAAATCTATTGTAGTAGTACAAAAAAATGAATTTGCCAAAGCGGTTATAATAAAAGCAGCAGGTAAAATGATTAAGGAGTTTGTTTTGCCTTTAGCTAATGTACTTTTTATTGATAAATATATTGAGGCAAAAACAGAGATAGGGATTATTGGCTATAACCGTAGTTTGCATGGAATAAACTCATTAGATTATTTATTACCCAATGCTAATGGAAAAAATATCACAGTAGGCATTAAGGAAAATAATATGGAGAGTAATGATTTGGATGTTTATAAAAGAATTTTACCCTCAACACTTGCTTCAGCAAGAGTAGAAAATCATGCAACAGTAATTGCATCTATTATTGGTGGCGCTGGTAATAGCTTTTATGATGGCAGAGGATTGGCAAATGCAGGCAATTTTTTTAGCAGCAGCTTTGCTAATTTATTTACAGATGATGCCACGATACTAACTTCAAAAAAGGTAAGCGTACAAAATCATTCTTATGGTACTATTCCTCAACAATTTTATGGTGCAGAAGCTTCAAGTTATGATGCAGCTACGTGGAATAATAAAAACATAGTGCATGTGTTTTCTGTTGGTAATAGAGGAACTGCTGCGGCAACTGAAGGCAAATATGCCAACATTATCAACTTTGCAAATAGTACTGGCAATTTTAAAATGGCAAAAAATATTATTACGGTTGGTGCAATAAATACTGATGGAAGCATAGCTGCTGAAAGCTCTGCTGGCCCTGCTTACGATGGAAGGCTTATGCCGCAAATTGTTGCACTTGGGCCAAATGGTACAAGCGATGCCGCCGCAATTGTAAGCGGTACTATTGCCGTAATGCAACAAGTATATAAAGATAGCAATGCACAAACTTTACCATCAGCTTCTTTAACAAAATCTATTTTATATACTACTGCAGATGATATTTATAATAAAGGAGTAGATTACAAAACAGGCTATGGTATTGTAAATGCTTATAGTGCTGTAAAACATTTGCAACAAAAAAAATATGATGGTAGCACTGTGCAGCAAAATCAAAGCTGGACAAAAATTATTACTGTACCTGCAAATACTGCACAGTTAAAAGTTACACTAGCTTGGACGGATAGCACCGCTGCTATAAATAATAACAAAGCCTTACTTAATAATTTAGATATTGAAGTAAGAGAGATAAATACAAATACTATTTACCTGCCTTGGACATTGAGCACTGCTCCTAATGCAGATTCGTTAAATAAAATAGCGGTAAGAAAAAAAGACACGTTAAATACTGCAGAGCAAGTAACTATTGATTTGCCAACAGCAGGTAATTATGAAATAAAGATTATTGGTACAAGCGTTACTAATACATCAGTGCCATTTAATATTGCTTATAGTATTGATACTCTAAATACATTTCAATTTATTAGTCCACAACATGCCTCTGACATTAATATTGCAGAAAATCCTGTACTAGATATTAAATGGAAAACTTTTATTGCGGATACTAATCAAACTGGCAATTTGTACATTAGCTATAATAGGGGCGTAAATTGGAGTTTACTAAAACAACAAAAAATTTATACCAATAAATATAGCTGGGCTATAAAAGATACAGCATCAACTGCTGTTTTTAAAATGGAAACTTTGTTTGGAGATTTTATTTCAAAAGAAGTTATTATAAGCAGAGTGCTACAACTTAAATTAGATTTTGTATGTACAGATTCATTCCGACTTTCGTGGAATAAGCATGTTTACGCAAATGGCTATCAAATTTATACCTTGATAGATAGTGCTTTTTTAAAACCTATTAAGTTGGTTACAGATACATTTAATGTGTTTATTAGTTCAGCTAATTCACCTGTAGTTTATGCAGTGCAACCTATTTTAAATAATAATTTACCTGCAGCCCGAAGTGTAGCTTTAGATATAAATTTTCAAGGCGTAAAATGTTTTTATAAAACTATTTACTTTGAATTGCAAAATGAAAATGTTGTAAAATTAATTGCAGAAGTAATTGGTAGTAATTATTTAGATAGTATTTACTTTGAAAAAGTAACTCCACAAGGTGTTTTAATAAAAGAATATGCTGGGCAAAAAATTAGTTTGAATACAGCCCTGTATAATACACTAGTAAATGATTTAACCAACGGCACAACCTACTTTAGAGCTAGAATAAAATTAAAGAATGGTGCTATAGTTTATACAGAAATAGTTGAAGTACTAACCTCTGGTAAAAAGAAAATATTTTTTTACCCTAACCCAGTAAGCAAACAAGGCACATTAAATATTATGTTGTTGCAAGGCTTGCCTGTAAATAGTGGCTTGCAAATATTTGATGTAATGGGTCGATTGGTATATTCTAAAGTGTTGCAATCTAATACAATTAAGGCAACTACTTTACCATCGGGTATTTTACATTATCGTTTGTTAGACTTAAATAATAAAACAATAGAAACAGGAAAGATAATTGTGCAGTAGCTTTTTAAAATCGAATTGTGAAATATTGTTTTTCTTTAAAATCAGTATTAATAAATACTAAGCCAATAAAAAATAAATCTATTGTAAGGGTTACGCTTGAATGATTTTTAATTGTTGCCCAAGCTTCTTCCATTTCGGCACTCCAATGTATATCGTCAAAAATTATAATAGTATTGTTGTGGCTATGTTGTAGCAGTTGATTAAAATAATTTAGCGTAGGCTCTTTTTTATGATTACCATCTACAAAAGCCAAATCTATTTTTTGTAATTGAGCTAAAAGCGGCGGTAATGTTTTTGTAAAATCGCCTTCAATTAAAGTAATGTTCTTGCTTTTTAATTGTACAAATGTTTGCATTGCAATTTTGGCAATATTTACAGAACCCTCACAAGTAAATAATTGGGTATTGTTACTGCCTGCGGCAAGATAAGAAGATGTAATGCCCAATGAAGTACCTAATTCCAGAATTGTTTTAGATTGATAATGCTGTACAATTCTAAATAATAATTGTGCAAACTTTTTAGGCTTTAGGCTAGATGCTGCAATCTTTCTTACTACTCGTTTATTTGTTTTAATTACTGATGAACCTGCTCCAAAATCTTCTACTTCAATTACACTATCATCTTGTAGTAATTTTTTTCGTTGAGTTTCTATTGATGCGTAATAGGCATATTCATTTTTGTCATTTAATATTTTTTCAATAAAATTAAATACAAAAGGAGAGTGTACGCTATGTCCTTTACCGTTGGAAGCGGTTAAATAGTACTTTGCAAATTTTGCTACTAATTGAAAGTGGTTGTACATC
>JANNWD010000424.1:0-5630 GCA_031408315.1 Bacteroidota bacterium | reverse complement strand
CAGTAAGTACTGCATCATTTGAGTTTGCCGGTGTAGGGCAAGCTGTTGTAAATAACTGGCAACGATAACGACTATTGTTTTGTGTAGTTGTAATACTTGATACCGTTAAACTATTAGAAGTTGCATTACTAACATTTGTATAAGTAACACCGCCATCAACACTTACTTGCCATTGAAAAGTTATGGGAAAAGCACTTACACCTTCTACAACAAAACTTGTATTACCACCAGTACATACTTCTTTATTGGTAGGTTGTGTAGTAACAGATGCTAGGCTACCAACAGTAAGCTGTACACAAGTAGAGGTAAGCGTATTTCCACAACTACCAGTTACTTTACAACGATAAACAGTTGTAGCTAATGCATTAGTAATAGTTAAACAAGCATTAATTGCACCAGAAACATTAGCAAAAGGACCAGTACAACTAGCAGCAGCCTCCCATTGATAACTTAAATTGTTACCAACAGCTGTTACACAAAATGAAGCATTGCCGCCAGAGCAAACTGTAACGTCTGTTGGGTTTGAGTTTATAGCTGACGGTGGTGTAACAGTTAACACACCTGCATTAGACGTTGTATTGCCACAAACATTTGTTGTAATACAACGATATTGGTAATTGTTAAAACCTACTGTAATATTACCTGTTAAAATAGTTACTGTAGATGAAGTTACTCCGCCATAAACTGCTCCATTGGTAATGTTAGTAAATGAAACACCACCATCTGTACTTAATTGCCATTGGAAAGATGTGGCAGTAGAATTTACTGAAAAAGAAGTAGTAGATGCAGAACACACCGTTTGATTTATTGGTTGTGTTGAAATTGTTGGACCAGCACCAGCGTTTACAGTGTACGTAATATTTCTTGTTTGAGTTGTAGCACCACTAGCCGTACCTGTTATAGTTATTGTGTACGAACCTGCTGCTAATGTATTGGCATTATTTAAGTTTACAACGCTACTACTGCCAGGTGTAATAGGGTTAGTAGCAAAACTTATTGTAGTACCAACTGGTACACCAGCAGTTGCAGATAATGTAATTGGATTTGTAAATGTGCCAACTATATTCGTACCTAATGTTAAACTCATTGTAGTAGGAGTTGGGCAAGTAGCTACCGAAGGAGCAGGGCTTGTAAATGTAAAGCCAGATGGCGGCGGTATATTAGCCACAGGGCTTTCCCATACACCTCTACCGTATGTGGCTACACGAATTTTGCCTGCCGCTTTTTGAATTTCTAATTCGTTTATACCTACCAAGGGTAAATTATCGGAGAAATTACCCCAGTTAGCATCAGGCTCAGCTTTATAATATACACCAATGTTCATTCCAACATACATGCCTCTTGGTGTGTTATCATCTACCACAATTGTTCTGGCACTAAAAGGAGGCAAACCAGCAGATACATTTGTAAATGTTGCTCCAGCATCTGTACTTACCATTACTCTATTGGTAGCACTATTTAATGCTACCCAAATTTTGTTAGGGTCTGTAGGGTCAGTACAAATATCATTAATGGGAGAAGGGGTATTACGAGTAGCCCAAGTAACACCATCATCCGTAGTTACATATAAGGTACTACCATTACTTGCATAAATATAATTAGGGTTAGATTCTGATACAGCTAAATCTGCCAAAGTTGTTGTAATGGTTGCTCCGCTTATATTTGTCCAAGCCGTTCCACCATTGGTTGATTTGTAAACACCCGTCCACCCACCATAAACAATATCTTCGTTGGTGGGGTGAATCCATAACGGAGTAATCCATTGCCCATTTGATGGTTTTGGTAAACCACTATAACTATTACCACCGTTTAACGAACGATATATAGAACCATTTTGGCTAGTACCCCAAAGCTTTAAATGATTAGTAGGGCTTACTAAACCTTCCATACCATCTGCTCCCAACCAATCTACCCAAGTGCCACTAGCTTGCCTTGCAGCACTACCATTATCTTGTGCACCGCCTGTAATTACATTTGGGTTTGTTTGGGAATTGGCTATTCTATAAAACTGCCTAATGCCTAAGCCAGCAGAAATATCTATCCAATCATCTCCATTATTGGTACTTTTAAAAATACCACCATCACTGTTAGAATAAAGAGTAGTATTAACCCACATTAATCCATGTACATCGGCATGGTTATAACCCAATCCATTCGGTAAACTCCATGCTGTTTGAGCAAAAAATGATGTTCCTTCATTTATACTTTTCCAACAAATAATACCAGCAATATACACCTCACTAGCATTAGTAGGCGATACATCTAATGCCATATCATAACCTGCTTGCCCACCTGTACCAGTACCTGTAGTTTCGTAACCAAAATAATTGGTGCCACTAGCAGGGTTACCAACAACTGTAGTAGTAAAAGTTAAACCAGCATCTGTTGACTTATACATTCTCCCAAAGCTGCTGAGACTAGCTTGACATATATATACGTAGTTGGGGTTAGCAGGGCTTACACCTACTAATGTTCTTCCTGTGTTAGTAATACCTTGTGCTACACCTACATTTGTCCAATTAACACCTAAGTTTGTACTACGCCATACATCGTTACCAGTGGCATACATCGTATTTACATCATCGGGTTTAAATTCAATATCTTCTTTACCAATATTATGCACTTGTGTCCAACTAATACCTGCACTAGTAGCATTATTACTACGCCAAATTCCATTGCCTGTGGCAATAAATACAATGTCTGAATTGGTGGGATGAATTAAAATTTTTGCTCTGTTAACATTGCTAGGCCCAGCACCAGCAATAAACCAAGCAGCCCCACCATTAGTTGATTTTATGATACCATTATTACCACTTAACATGGCGTAAATAGTATTTTGATTATTTGGGTCAATTGCTAATGCCATTACCGACATATAATTACCGGCTAAATAATCTATCAATGGCGTCCAAGTGCCACCACCATTGGTAGTTTTCCAAATGCCGCCACCTGGTGAGCCAACATAAATAATATTTTCGTTACTGGGGTGTATAGCTACAGCCGAAATACGCCCTGTGCCTGGGTTCCAGCTACTAGTACGGTTCCAAGTATTGGGGCCAAGCTCTGTCCAATTGCCTGCTGTTACAAAATTATTTTGTGTAGCGGCTGTATATCTATCCCATTCTTCTTTTGGAGTTAAATAAGTACCATTTTCATCTATATGAAATTTACGTTCGTATAACCAACGTTGAAATTGTTTGTAACCACTACCACGTTCTTTACCTACTCTATCAAAAATTGCGTTAGCTCTTTGTTCTGCTTGTTGTAGCGTAAGGTCGGTTCTCTCCATTATTTCGTAAACAGATTCTTGGGCAGATGCTGTAAAAAAGAGGATTGTAACTGATAAGAGTAAAATTAGATGTTTCATAAACTAAGTTAAGTATTGAAATGTATTAGATTGAATGGTAAATTAGGTGTATAATAGAATTTTATTATGCAAGTTAAAATATTTTTAGTAAAATAACACCATAAATAAAGAGATTATTTAGCTATATGGGTAGACATGATTCAAGGTAATTAGTAACCAAAAACAACTAGTTAGCTTTTACTAGAATAACTACTTTGGAAAAATAATTATACATTTTTTCCATCTCCATAGATATCTATAAGTGTTTCAATGCTGTCTTTTAAATTGCTTGCAGCTTCATCAAAATAATCATCTTTACTTTTTTTAGAAATCTTTTTATCGTTCGATTTTTTTATGGTCATTTTTACTTCTTCTACTGCATCAAAAAAAGTAGGTATTTGTTTTTCGTAATAAGGGTTTATGGCCTCTATGGCTATTAAAATATCTTCGTATTCAGTTACAATGTTATTTATTTCTTTTACATTTTCATCATTGTGCCTTCTAGGTGTTCGGTTGTATAAATCTTGTAAAGTAGTTGTAGTGCTATCCATTTTATTAATTGAGGGTTAAAGGTAAATAAATCTTACCCAATAAAAGCTATTGTAGTGTTGGGTTTTAAAAGGCTACCTTACAACGCTAAACTACATTATGCCCCAACAATTCGATTTATTAATTAATACTTATTTGGATACCAAAATCGGCATTGCCCCACAGTTTTTATCAAAAGCGTTATCGCAGGGGTTACAACAAAACATTCATCAATTACAAAAAAATAATTTAATGGCCAATGCTAGTATTGGTAATGAGGATGTAAAAGACCCTAATCAAAAAATGCGTAGCGATAAAATTTATTGGTTAGATAAAAAACATGACAATATTTTTGAAAACGAATTTTTGCAACGGGTAGAAGATTTTATAGCTTACTTAAACCAAACTTGTTATGCTGGTATTAATGCCTACGAATTTCATTATGCAGTTTATGAAGAGGGGAGCTATTACAAACGCCATAAAGATCAATTTAAAAATAATAGTAACCGTAAATATTCTTTAATTACGTACTTGAATGATAATTGGGAAGATGCTGATGGGGGCCAATTACAAGTGTACGAAAACGATGTAATGCAGCAAATACAACCTCATGCACAAACTGCCGTGTTATTTAAAAGCGATGAAATCGAACATGAGGTAATGAAAGCAAACCAACGCCGAATGAGTATTACGGGTTGGTTAAAGCAGGTGTAATTTTTTATATTTTTTACACAAAAAAACATCTACCTTCAATAAAAATTACAACTATGGAATTATTAAAAGAATATTGGTGGGTAATCCCCATTTTAGCTATTATATCCAGCGGCTTGTTTACCATAAACCAAGGTACAATTGGTGTTATTACAAGGCTTGGTAAATATGCTGGTGTAAAAAGGGCAGGTTTGAATTGGAAAATACCTTTTATTGATCAAATTTTTAAAAGAGTAAGTATTCAAAACCGTTCGGTTGAGTTGGAGTTTCAAGCTGTAACAGTGGATCAAGCAAATGTTTATTTCAAATCCATGTTATTGTATTCTGTTCAAAATGAGCAAGAAGAAACGATACAAAAAGTTGCCTTTAAATTTATTAGCGATAAAGATTTAATGCAAGCATTAATACGAACTGTTGAAGGAAGTATAAGAGCATTTGTATCTACCAAAAAACAAGCTGAGGTTTTAAATGTACGTAGAGATATTGTTGAAAATGTAAAAGAACAAGTAGATGTTGCTTTGGAAAGCTGGGGATATCACTTACAAGATTTACAAATTAACGATATAACTTTTGACGAAGCCATTATTGCTAGTATGAGTAAAGTAGTAGCTAGTAATAACTTGAAAGCTGCTGCCGAAAATGAAGGACAAGCCTTATTAATTACAAAAACAAAAGCTGCCGAAGCTGAGGGTAATGCAATTAAAATTGCTGCTGAGGCGGAGAGAATGGCTGCTCAATTAAGAGGACAAGGTGTTGCGTTATTTAGAGAAGAGGTGGCTAAGGGTATGAGCCAAGCTGCATCGGAAATGAAGCAAGCTAATTTAGATACGAATGTAATTTTATTTAGTATGTGGGTAGAGGCTATTAAAAACTTTGCAGAGTACGGAAAAGGTAATGTAATATTTTTAGATGGCGGTAGCGATGGTATGGAAAAAACAATGAAACAAATAATGGCTATGCAGCAATTAGAAAGTAAAAAATAAAAAATAAAACTAGAAATATAAAATAATAAGGCTTCAACTATTGAAGTCTTTTTTATTTACAT
>JANNWD010000423.1:0-8499 GCA_031408315.1 Bacteroidota bacterium | reverse complement strand
GATTTCCTGTATTAGGTATTACCCCTTCTTGATTGTAATAAGATAATGTACCTCTTATACCTAGCTTGCCCAAGCCGCCTTCTATAGTTACATTATGCTTAACTGCCCTACCCACATTAAAAAAGTTTTTTGCATTGTCGTAAAATATTGTGCCAAGTGCATATTTTGGTCCAAAAAAAGAACGAGTAGTGTTTACCGATGCTCCGTTCAATCCGTTGTCATATACTTTTTGTACATCATGAAAACGGGTAATTTGCTCCCATCTAAAATTGTTTTCGTACGAAAGTGTAAACTTTTTTGCTTTTGCTTTTTTTGTAGTAATGATAATAGCGCCATTACCTGCCTCTACGCCATATAATGCTGCTCCCTCAGGACCCTTTAATACCGTAATACTTTCAATATCATCGGGGTTAATATCTGCAGCCCTATTCGTAAAATCGTTAGTTCTATTCGGTAAATCACTAGCTAATCTACTTTGATTAAAAACACTATTATTTAGCGGTACTCCATCTAATACAATTAAAGCGTTGTTATCACCACCAACAGAGTTAAAACCTCTTAATACAATTTGTGCAGAAGCCCCAGGGGCACCACTTGTAGTATTAATTGTGGCACCAGCAACTTTGCCTTCTAAAGCATTTAAGAAATTATCTCGTTGTGTTTCAGCAATATCCTCACCAGATAGTGTTTGTTGTGCATTACCAAGACTTCTTGTGCTTTTTTTAACTCCAAAAGCAGTTGTTACAATTACTTCATCCAAGCTTCTGTCTTTTTTTTGGATGGTTATGTAATAGTTTTTTTGATCCTTAATCTCATAATTTCGAGTGGAGTGATTAACACTTGAAATTACTAATACATCACCTTTTTTTGCAACTAAAGCAAACTTACCATTGGCGTCTGTTTTTGTGCCTATTTCTTTACCTTTTATAGTAATAGAAATGCTTTCTAAAGGAGTGTTGTCTTTTTCGTCAACAATAGTGCCAGTAATATTTGTTTGAGCAAATAACTGGTTGCATATTAATGAAAAGAAAAAGACGAAAAATAATTGTGAAATTTTTTTCATACTTAGCTTGTTTTGATAATGAAAGGTAGTGTTTTATTTACAATTTAATGACAAAAGGTTAACAATTATGAACAACTATTACTAACAATTTTTACCCTTTATATTGTAATCTAATTTGTTTTATTTTTATCCCTAAATTTTTCAATATACATCGAATCCTTTTTAGACAGTTTTGGTTTGGTGAAAATGAATTTACTATTTGATCCTGCATTGTTTAAACTATCCGATAGCTTTACATTTTCACTTTCTTCTTCTTCCTCAGCGGCATAGTAATCGCCAAAAATATTAGCTAATACTCTAGCATGATAAATGGCTCTGGTAAATTTATTGCCAATTAAAATGATGGTTGCTTTTTCATCAAGTAACCTAATGAAAACAGCATTGGAGCCATGCCACCACCCGTTATGAAAAATTATTTTTTTATTGTTATCATAAATATTCATACGCCACCCTAATCCATAATTTTTTATGCCAGGCTTTTCGTTGCTGTAAGGCTTATATGCGTCGTTTAAAATTTGCTGTATAAAAATTTCGTTGCTGTTTAATAATCTATCCCAAAGCAATAAATCTTTAGGAGTTGTATAAATATTTTTATCGCCATAAACGGCATCTAAATAATTAAATGGTATTAATCTTCCCTTCCAATCGTAGCTGGGCGGCACTTTTAGCGTATCGGCACTATTAAACACAAAGCTGTGTTTCATTTGTAGTGGTTCAAAAAAGGTTTGTTGTAAATAATTATTATAATTGAGGCCACTCACTTTTTCAATTAATAAAGCCAAAAGTGCATAGTTGGTATTACAATAACTAAATTTTGTATTGGGTAAAGCAATATCTACCAAAGTGCTTTTATTAGTAATTAACGTATTTAATACATCAGCATTAGTTACCACTTTACTAATATCCCAACCAATATTTTCTAAATAATGTGTGTAATTGGGTAAGCCACTTCTATGATTTAGTAATGTACGAATGGTAACACCAGTATAATTAAACTGTGGAAAGTATTTACTAAACTCTTCATCAATATTTAATTTAGCATCTTGCCAAAGTTTTAAAACCGCCATGGCGGTAAATGTTTTTGAAACAGATGCTATGTGTAAAGCTGTAGTGTCGGTAATTTTATTTGTACCACCATAATGTGTAGTCCCATTATACTTTTCAAAAATTATGTTGCCGTTTTTGGCTACTAGCATTCCTCCGTAAAAATCTTTTGGTCCTAAAACTGTATCGTACCATTTTTGGCAAGCAGCAAATATTCTGTCGTTTTCTGCTTTTGGTAATGGTGTGGCAGTCGGTAAATTTATTAAACGAACTTTTTTATCGATAGGTGTTTGTTCCGTTTTTTGTTGTGTAGATGAACTGCAGCTAAAAAGTGCACCTGTTGCCAATAGGTATGCCGTACAAGTGAGGTTACCTTTTCTTTTTATTAAAAAAAAAAGATAACTGAACAAGTTCACAATAATGAGACGACGATGAACTAAGGCTTGTACCATAAAAAAAGAAAAAATAGATTTAATATATTTGTGCAAAATACGTTGTAAAAATTATGGCAGAAAAAAAACTTACAAGTTATCCTAAAGAAAAAATAAACATACTTTTTTTAGAAAATATTAGTGATGTGGCAGTAAAGCACTTTACTAGCAGTGGTTATGCTAATGTAAAAAAAATAAATGGAGCATTAAGTGAGGATGAATTAATTGCTGCAATAAAAGATATACACTTGTTGGGTATTCGTAGTAAAACATTAATTACAAAAAAAGTACTAGATGCAGCTACAAAATTACAAGCCATTGGTTGTTTTTGTATTGGTGTAAATCAGGTAGATTTAAAAGCGGCTACCAAAAATGGTGTTGTAGTTTTTAATGCTCCATACAGCAATACAAGGAGTGTGGCAGAATTAGTAATTGGTTCTTCCATTATGCTAATACGCAAAATTATAGATAAAAATAAAGCAGCACATGAAGGTAAGTGGATGAAAGAGGCCACTGGAAGTTATGAATTACGAGGAAAAACATTAGGTATAATTGGTTACGGAAATATTGGTAGTCAGCTTAGTGTATTGGCAGAGGGGTTAGGTATGAAGGTAATTTTTTACGATACCGAAACAAAATTACCATTGGGAAATGCTACCGATAAAAAGAGTTTAAAGGAAGTTTTAAATATGGCAGATGTAGTATCATTACATATACCAGAACTAGCTACCACAAAGAATTTGATAAACAAAAATAATCTTAAATATTTTAAGGACGGTGCCATATTAATTAATTATGCTAGGGGAGAAGTAGTAGATTTAGATGCTTTACGTAAAGCCATACTCGAAAATAAAATTGGGGGAGCTGCTATAGATGTTTTTCCTGTAGAGCCAGAAAAAAATGGCGATATATTTAGTACTCCTTTGCAAGGGTTGCCCAACGTATTACTTACTCCACATATTGGTGGTAGTACACAAGAGGCTCAACAAAATATTGGTGATGATGTTAGCAATAAATTATTTAGCTATTTAGAAAAAGGCATTACCACAGGCAGCCATACTATACCTGCATTGGCGTTGCCGCCACAAGAGGGTACACACCGTATTTTACACACCCATAATAACGTACCAGGCGTATTAAGTGAAATAAATACTACACTCAGCAAAAATAAAATTAACATTTTAGCACAGTACCTTAAAACCAATGATAGCATTGGTTATGTAGTGTTAGATGTGGATAAAAGTATTAGTAAAAATGCATTGGAGTTGCTAAGGAAAGTAAAGCATACAATAAAAGTAAGGATGCTGTATTAATTGACCATTTTTTGTGTTAGTTTTAATATTTTCAAAAATTATTGAAAATAACATATCTTTGGCTTTAAAAAAATAGTGATGAAATTAGTTATAATCGGAGCAGGGTTTGGAGGATTACGATTAGCTCGTAAACTACGAAATAAAGCAGGGTTTGATATTACCCTTATTGATAAAGTTAATCATCATCAATTTCAACCTTTATTTTACCAAGTGGCTACTGCTGGGTTAGATGCTAGCAATATTAGTTTTCCATTGCGTAAAATTTTCCAAAAAAGTAAAAATGTAAAAATAAGATTAGGAGAGGTGTTACAAATTGTAGCAACAGAAAATAAATTAGTTACCAATTTTGGTGATGTATTTTATGATAAATTAGTTATTGCTACAGGTGCTGATACCAATTTTTTTAATAATACACAAATTGCTGCACATGCCTTACCAATGAAAAGTACTATTGAGGCATTAAACTTGCGGTATAAAATTTTACAAAACTTTGAAAAAGCAACAGAGCTGCAAGGCATATCACCTATTGATGGTTTTATGAATGTATGTATTGTAGGCGGCGGTGCTACTGGAGTAGAGTTGAGTGGTGCTATTGCAGAAATGAAAAAATTTGTATTATATAAAGATTTTCCAGAGCTTGATTTTAGTAAAATGAACATTTACTTATTTGAAGGAAGTGCAAAAACATTAGAAATGATGCAGCCTAAAAGCAGCGATAGAAGTATGCAATACTTACAAAAATTAGGCGTTACACTTAAAATAAATACTAAAGTAGTAAGTTACGATGGAGAAACGTTGGTTACTAATTTTGATGAGCAAATAAAAACGAAATTGGTTATTTGGGCAGCTGGTATTAAGGGAAATGTACCACAAGGTATTGACCCTAATTTAATTGCAAGGGGTAATAGAATAAAGGTAGATAGGCAATGTAAAGTATTAGATAATGAAAATATTTTTGCAATTGGTGATGTAGCGTATATGAAAGAGCCAGCTTATGAAAATGGGCATCCACAAGTTGCACCAGTGGCTACGCAAATGGCTGATATGGTGGCTGATAATTTGTATAGGCTTGAAATGAAAAGTGGTGCTAGTAATTTTTTAGAATTTGTATATAACGATAAAGGTAGCATGGCAACTGTTGGTAGAAACTTAGCCGTTGTTGATATGCCAAAACCAAAAATTAGTTTAGGTGGTTTTATTGCTTGGGCTGTTTGGATGTTTTTACATTTAATGCTAATAGTAGGTGTAAAAAATAGATTATTCGTTTTTACGAATTGGTTGTATAATTATTTTACTTACGATCAAAGTTTGCGATTGATATTTAAAAAAGAGAAAGATATTTAGTGGGTTTACTAAAGAGAAGAAAATGATTTTTTGCATTAAATAAACTCTTTCCACTTAAACTTGTTTATTAATTTATGAAATCAACATTTTTAACTGCTGAATGGAATAACCTTATAATGGCAAATTATACAATAGATCCTGCTATTTTATTGCCTTATTTACCAACTAAAACTGTGCTTGATTTTTATAATGGAGAAACTTATGTAAGCCTTATTGGTTTTATGTTTGAAGAAGTAAGGCTAAAAGGATTTAAAATACCTTTTCATGTAAATTTTGAAGAAGTTAACCTGCGTTTTTATGTAAAATATTTTGATAATGACCAATGGAAAAGAGGGGCAGTTTTTATAAAAGAAATTGTACCTAAGCCAATGATAAGTTTTGTAGCCAATACACTTTACCACGAAAAATATAGTACAAAAAGAATGAAACATTTTTATAGCCAAACAAATGATGAAATACACTTAGGCTATCATTGGAAGCATAATAATAAATGGAATAAAATTGAAGCTACAACAAATACCAATTTGCAACCTATGGAAAAGGGTAGCCAAGAAGAATTTATTGCAGAACATTATTTTGGGTATTCAAAATACAACCATAGCACTACATTTGAATATACTGTTCAGCACCCATCTTGGAAAATTTACAGCGTAAAAAACTATTTAATTGATTGTGCCTTTGAGGGAATTTATGGTAACCAGTTTTCTTTTTTACAAGATACTCTCCCCGATTCCATATTTGTTGCTAAAGGCTCACCTATATCCATTTTAGGAAAACGAAAGTTATAGTTTTTTTGAATTTTAGTCGGTCTGCTTTTACCCAGAAACTTGCATTAGGCAATAATCTTATTGCATTGTGCCTTACAGCCTTTTGCTAAAAAGGTGTATTTTAAAAGCACAAATTTTATTATTCAATTTATTTATACGAATTTAGTAAGTATGATAGAAGTATTACAACATTACGGATTTGTAGAAAATGCGTTTGCTATTGAGCCATTAGGTAATGGCTTAATTAATGCTACATTTTTAGTTACTTCCAATAATAAAAAGTATGTTTTACAAAAAATAAATACATCTATTTTTACAACACCCGAAAACATTGCCTACAACATTGAATTAATTAGTAATTATCTACAAAAAAATCATCCAACTTATTTATTTATCACACCAATAAAAACCAGTGCTGGTAAGCCGATGGTAAAAAATGGTGACCATTATTTTAGACTTTTTCCATACATAGAAAACTCACACACTATTGATGTAGTTAAAACGCCAGATCAGGCTTATGAAGCCGCAAAGCAATTTGCAAAATTTACAAAATTACTAGCAAAATTAGATGTTGAAAAAGTAAAAATTACATTACCTAATTTTCATAATTTGCAATTGCGGCTACAGCAATTTATGGTGGCCATAAAACATGGAAATACTCAACGAATTGAAGAGACTAAAGACTTGATTACATTTTTATCTACCCAAAAAAGTATTGTTCAAAAATTTGATAAACTTAAAGAAAACTTTAAAATTAGAGTAACGCACCACGACACAAAAATTAGTAATGTATTATTCAATTCTACTAATAATGGGCTTTGTGTAATTGATTTAGATACCGTAATGCCTGGCTATTTTATTAGCGATGTGGGTGATATGATGAGAACTTATCTATGCCCTGTAAGTGAGGAGGAAAATGACTTTGCCAAAATTGAAATACGACCATCTTTTTATGAAGCCATAGTGCAAGGATACTTAAGTGAAATGGAAACAGAGTTAACTAAGGTCGAAAAACAATCTTTTTTATTTGCAGGAAAGTATATGGTATATATGCAAGCTTTACGGTTTTTAACCGATTACTTAAATGATGATGTATATTATGGTTGCAAATATCCTACACATAATTTAGTAAGAGCAGGTAACCAAAGTGAGTTATTAAAGAAAATAATTTTAATGAAGTAAGCCTTTCCTTAAATTTTACTTACATAATTTTCTTTCATTACTTCAAAAACTTTATCTTTTAATAATTTGCTATCAATATTTGCAGATGATATTGGTGGCAAAAACTCCATTGTTAATTTAGTAGGTAGTAAATAAAATTTTTTATGAATGGGCATAGCTTTTTTTGTGCCAATAATTACTGTGGGTATTACATCTTTTTTGGCATCAACAGCTAATTTAAAAGCACCATCGTAAAAGGGTTTAAGAGGTTCGTTAGTTCTATTACGAGTGCCTTCTGGGTAAATGCTCATGTGAATTCCTGCTGCTAAAATCTTTCTCATTTCCTCGTATCCTTTTATTCTGCTACGTTCCTCTTTTCTATTTATTAAAACCCCACCTCGTTTATAAAACCATCCAAAAATGGGCACTTTAGCAAACGAATCTTTAGCAATCGTTTTGTTTCCGCCAGGTACAAATGGTGCAGATAGCGGAACATCTAAAAATGCATTATGATTAAAAATAACTACATAATTCTCCCCTTTTTTAAAATGTTCCTTACCGTAAACTTTTAAACGACAACCAATTAAAAAAAGCCAACAAGTCATCCATATTTTTGATACAACAATAAAATAATCTTGCCCTTTCTTTTCATCTGTATACAAATGAGAAAACATAGAAGGAATAAAAATAACTAAGAAGGTTACTATAAAAGTAAGTAAGCCCCAAAAAGCCCATATTCTTGCAAAAATTTCTTTAACTAGTTTCATTTTAATTTTTATGGGGATAATAATTTCCAATCTATGGGTTGATGCCCTTCCTTAACCAAAAATTCGTTTGTTTTGGAAAAGTGTTTGCTTCCAAAAAATCCTTTATCTGCACTAAAAGGTGATGGATGTGCCGCTTTTAAAACATGGTGTTTTGTTTCGTCTATTAATACCTGTTTATCTTGTGCAAACTTACCCCATAATAAAAAAATAATTCCTGTTTTTTCATCCGATATTTTTTTGATTACTGCATCTGTAAAATCTGCCCAGCCAAATTTTGCATGGCTAAAAGGTTCACTTGCCCTTACAGTTAATGCGGCATTTAATAACAAAACACCTTGCTGTGCCCAACTGGTAAGGTTTCCATATTCTTTGGGCATTGCTATGCCAATATCATTATGTATTTCTTTATAAATGTTTACTAAAGATGGGGGAGGTTTAATACCGTTTTGTACCGAAAAACTTAAACCATGTGCTTGCCCTGCACCATGGTACGGATCTTGACCAATAATTACCACTTTTAATTTATTAAATGGTGTTTGATTAAATGCATTAAAAATTAAAGCACCAGGTGGGTAAATTAATTTTCCTGTAGCTTTTTCAGTTTTTAAA
>JANNWD010000422.1:0-5027 GCA_031408315.1 Bacteroidota bacterium | reverse complement strand
TATTTTAAAAAGTTTGTTGATTTTAAAAACTGGAAATTTTATTTAAAATTAATTATAGCAGTTATCCCTGCATTAATGTTTGGAAAACTATTTAGCGAAAAAATTGACGAATTATTAGAGAAACCCATTTTTATTGCTTGTATTATGTTAGCTGGTGGTATCTTCTTTTTATTTGCCGATAACTTATTTAGAAATCCAGAAATAAAAGACGAAAAAGACGTTAGCTTTTTAACTGCATTACGTATTGGTATATTTCAATGTTTAGCAATATTATTACCTGGCTTAAGCCGCAGTGCTGCTACCATTATTGGCGGTATGAGTTTAAAACTCACTCGTAGTGCTGCTGCAGAATTTTCTTTCTTTTTGGCAGTGCCAACAATGTTTGCAGCAACAGCTTACAAACTATACAAATACTATAGCGATAATGGTGGTTTTTCAAGTAACGAAATAAAACAATTAGCAATTGGCAATGTTGTAGCTTTTGTTGTTGCCTTAATTGCCATTAAATTTTTTATAGGTTTTTTAAAAAAGCATGGCTTTAAAGTATGGGGTTGGTACAGAATTATTGTAGGCGTTTCACTATTACTACTAATTTACATTGGTTACATTAAGTAAAATAGGTACATTTAAGTACTAAAATGTTGTTATGCTTAAACCAATTTATTTGTTACTACTTAATTGTGTTATTCTTTCTTCTTGTAAAGATTATGGTAAAAAAGCTTCAAAAGGTCATGTAAGCACTTACTATAAAGACGGGGTTACAGAATCGCAGGCTGAAAAAGCTTCAAATTTGATGTTTTATGTTGATAGTGTTTCCAATAATCCCAAAACTGAAAAAAGCTTTCAACTAATTAGAGAAAAAGATACTGTTTGTTACAGAATGGTGGTAGATAAAAATAGAATGGATGATGTTACCACCGAAGATTTTTTAGCCATAAGTAATATGATTTCGGATAGTGTTTTTAATGGGTATCCAGTAAATATGGATTTAACCGATAATTTATTTAATACCGTAAAACGCATCACTTTTAAAAAAATAAATTACACTGGCGAATAAATCTTGCCAACATTTACCCAAAAATAAAAAAATAATAATGCAGCAAGATTTAATTGACACAGATAATCTTTTAGGTGTAGTACAACAAACTGCATCTAAAAAAGTAATTAATGGGTGGGCTATGTTTGATTGGGCCAATAGTGTATATAACTTGGTAATTACGTCTACTATTTTTCCTGCCTACTTCGAAAGTATGACTAAAGAAACTACAGAGGGGCAAGTAAGCTACGTACGTTTTTTAGGACGAAATTTTGTAAACACCTCTTTGTACGATTATGCCTTGGCAATTGCTTTATTATTTGTGGCAATTAGTTTACCTATTTTAACTTCTATTGCAGATAGTAGAGGAAGTAAGAAAAAATTTATGACATTTTTTCTTCTTTTGGGAAGTTTAGCATGCTCTAGCTTATGGTTTTTCAAAGGCACTTCAACTATTGATTTAGGCATTAGCTTTATGATGCTTGCCAGTATTGGCTTTTGGAGTAGTTATGTTTTTAGCAACAGTTACTTGCCCGAAATTGCAGCACCTGCCGATAGGGATAAAGTTAGTGCAAAAGGATTTGCTTATGGTTATGTAGGGAGTGTAATTTTACAAGTAATTTGTTTTGTATTTATTTTTAAACCCGAAATTTTAGGTGGTAATAAAGATAATGGTACAGTACAGTATCAATTTTGTTTTATACTTGTAGGGTTTTGGTGGTTATGCTTTGGATTATATTCTATTGCTAAATTACCTAAGCCAATAAGTGCTTTAAGTGTTAGTGATAAAAAGAAAAATGTTTTTGTGGATGGGTATAAAGAATTAGGAGTTGTTTGGAAACAGCTTAAAAATATGCCAGTTATAAAAAATTATTTATCTTCTTTCTTTTTTTATAACATGGGGGTGCAAACCGTTATGCTTGCAGCTACACTTTACGGTAAAAGCGAATTGGGCATACCTACTAATAATTTAATTATAGCTATTTTGTTAATACAATTAGTAGCTATACCTGGTGCATTTTTAATTAGCAAATTATCAACAAAAATTGGCAATATACCAGCATTAATGTGGGTTGTAGGCTTTTGGGTTTTACTTTGCATTGCTGGTTATTATGTACCTAAAGGAGGCATATATCAGTTTTATGCATTGGGCACTTGCGTTGGTTTTGTAATGGGTGGCATACAAAGTTTAAGCCGCAGTACATACAGCAAATTAATGCCACAAACTAAAGATACAGCATCGTTTTTTAGCTTTTACGATGTTACAGAAAAATTAGCCATAGTACTAGGCTTATTTACTTTTGGATTAATAAATGAATTAACAGGCTCTCAACGAAATAGTGTATTAGCGTTAATGGTGTTTTTTATTTGTGGGTTGATAGGGTTATATTTTACAAATAAAAAATTAAAGCAGACTACATAAAAAATAAAAATGAAACTTTATTCAATTAACACAGGTTATTTTAAATTAGATGGTGGTGCTATGTTTGGCGTTGTGCCAAAAAGTATGTGGAACAAACTAAACCCTGCGGATGAAAATAATATGTGTACCTGGGCATTGCGTTGTTTATTAATTGAAGATGACGGCAAATTAATTTTGATAGATAATGGAATGGGAGATAAACAAGATGCCAATTTTTTTGGGCATTATTACTTACACGGAAATGATACCTTAGAAAAATCATTAGCACAACACGGTTTTACAAAAGATGATATTACCGATGTTTTTTTAACGCATTTACACTTTGACCATTGTGGTGGAAGTATTTTAAGAGATGGCGACAAATTAATACCAGCATTTAAAAATGCAACTTATTGGAGTAATAAAAACCACTGGGAATGGGCAACCAAACCAAACGCAAGAGAAAAAGCAAGTTTTTTAAAAGAGAATATTTTGCCTATTGAAGAAAGTGGGCAATTAAAATTTATTGTGGTGAATACTGAAAAAGCAGTAGTTAGTAGTGAGTCATTAGTAGTTAGTAAAAACATTCCTCCACTTTCAACTTTCAACTCTCCACTTTCAACTAAACTGCAAGTAATGATTGCCAACGGCCACACCAATGCCATGATGTTGCCTAAAATAAACTATAATGGCAAAACCGTTGTTTTTATGGCTGACTTGTTACCCTCCGTTGCACATATTCCTTTGCCGTATGTTATGGGGTACGATATGTTTCCATTAACTACATTAAACGAAAAAAATGCTTTTTTAACCGAAGCTGTAGAAAACAACTACATTTTATTTTTTGAGCATGACCCCGTAAACGAATGCTGCTCATTACAAATGACGGAAAAGGGAATTAGAGTGAAGGAGGTATTTAAGTTGAGTGAGGAACTTGCATAATTTCTACGCTTTGATAAAAGCTCAATAAAGTTATACTGCACAAGAGTGACTAATTTTATCTCTTTTATTAAAAGAAATAAGATTAATAACCAACTGTTGCTACCATAGTTCAACAAAGCAAAAATGCTGGTAACCAAAAAAAAGGTTAGCAACGCTAACCTTAAAAATATATTACAAAATTATTTTTACCGTACACTCACCAACGAACTTAAAGGATGGCGTAAATTTTTATACCCCATCATATCTACTTTTATGCTACCAACACTTATTGGGCTTTCTACTCGTAGCAATAATTTATTAGCATCATCACTAAACCAAGCATTCATTTTTTCGCCACCTTCAAAAATTGTTCCTTTTAATAATAGCGGTTTTATTTTAATAGCATTAAATTTTCCGTACCTAGTTTTAATTTTTTCTTTACCCATATAGCGTATGTATAAATGATAAACTTCATCATCTAAAAACATATCAAAAGGTATTTTATCGTTCACTTTATATTTACTATAATCAATATTACGGGCATAATAAACTGCACTAACCACATCTTGTATGCAAGGCGTAGTCTTATATGTACCATTGGTGCTAATAGCAGTATTGTTAGCTTGATTAAAGGTTACGTTATTATATTTTTTGTAACCACCTTCATCTACATTTCGTATAAACTTATACGGTAGTAGGTTGGTAGTATCGGCATAGCTCTCGTATCTATCTCTTACTTTAAAAAATTTATCAAAAAAGCTATACGATTTTCCCTCCCCTACAAAGTGGTAAACAGGCTTGCCATTGTAGCGTTCAATAGTTGCACTAAATGTGGCTTCGCCAGCACCAATGTACATACCAAGTGTGCTGTAAAATACTTTCATTACAACAACTTCACCATCTTTAAAAACGGTGTTGCGTATGTTGCAAGGGTCGGCATGGTTTAGGGTAAAACTCATACTGCATAAACCAATAAATAAAATGCCAATTTTTGTAAACTTCGTTATCATTTTTCTTTAAAAATTTTCTTTCCTAAAATTAATACACTCCCTATTATTGCTGGTATAAATAAGTTGATGAACCATATACCAAAAGTAGTACCAATTATTCCTACAACATTAGTACTATATAAATTTAACAAGGCTACAGCAAATTTCCCTCTTATCCCCAACTCGGCTATAGCTATTGTAGGCACTACTGCCAATACCCAAAATAATACGGTAATTGTCCAAAAGCCCTGCCACCAATCCACTTGTACATTTAATAATTGTAGCATTAAAACGTATTGTAAGACGAAAATAGTGTACCGAAGGAAGGACAAGGATAGTAATCTTAACAAAAATTTTGCATCAAAATTTTCTAAAATATTGATGTACTTTTCAAATTTTTCGGCATAAGGCAGTTTATCTATTAAGCGTATTAGCCAACTAAGCTTAAAGAAAAATAAAAACAAAAAAGCGGTACCTAAAAAAGATAAAAACGTAAATGTATTTACCCAAAATTTTGATAAACCCATTAGCTGCTCACCATCAGGCATTTGGCTAACGGCATTAGCCAAGCCAATACTACCCATTAACATTGTAATTATTAATTGCGATATACCACCTGCAATAGAAAGTGATACTGCCTGTAACCGTTTACCCTCTTGTACAAACAAAACTCTACCGC
>JANNWD010000421.1:0-1901 GCA_031408315.1 Bacteroidota bacterium | reverse complement strand
CGCGACTGTAGCCGTCTGCGCGCTTGAGGGTGGGCTGCAACCAATCAATTTTTATGCCTGTAATTTTATTGGCCAGATTGCCTATCATGACTTCCAAGGCGTCACCGTCCGAGACGAGGAAGGCCCCGCCTTGCTTAAGAGCTTGGGCAACAAGCGCATCATGATGCTCCGCAACCACGGGCCGGTCGTGATGGGCAAGACCTTGCCCGACGCGTTCATCAAATATTGGGCGTTGCAGCGTGCGTGCGAGCATCAGCTCGCGACGCTGAGCATGGGGGCGCCCTTGCATGTCTCCCAGGAGGTGATTGCCGTTCACCAGCGCGATATCGGCCAGACGGCGATCCCGGGCGGGTCGGGCCGCGCCGAATTCGACGCAATGGTGCGCCGCGTCGATAAAATAGACCGTAGCTGGCGTGACTAGTCTCACCATCAACAACCAGCCGATCAAATACCGGATGGATCCCGCAACCCCGCTGTTGTGGGCGCTGCGTGATGCGTCGAATCTGACGGGGACCAAATATGGGTGTGGCACGGGAGATTGCGGGGCGTGTACCGTTGACATCGACGGACGTGCGGTGCGCAGTTGCACGGTCTCGTTACAACAGGTCGAGGGTAGCTTCGTCACCACGATCGAGGCGCTGTCGCGTGACCGGAGCCATCCGGTGCAACAGGCATGGGTGGCCGAACAAGTGCCGCAATGCGGGTTCTGCCAGCCGGGATTTATCATGGCGGTGTCCGTTTTGCTGCGCACGACCAATAACCGCCCAACCGACGCCGACATCGATGCCGCGATTACCAACATATGCCGCTGTGGCACCTACACGCGCATTCGCCGCGCCATTCACCGCGCCGCGGCTGCGATGAGGGGTGAAGAAACCATTGTTGCTGCACCCCCGCCCGGCATCGATCCGCGCGATGCGGCGCGGCGCGTGCCCGCGCTGACACCGCCGGTTGCCCGCTAGAGTTTCCTTTCACGCGGATTAAGCGTCCTGCCAGACTGCGTTCAGCCCGACTCGGCCACACCTAATCGCATGGGACGCGGCGACAATCGTGCACGCGCGCTCCACGGAATGAAATCCATGAAAAAGACATTCGCCCTTGCTGCATTGCTGGCAGCGACTGCCTTTACCCCGGCGCTTGCGCAGGAGGAGCCAAACCAGGGCCGCCGTATGGCCGAAGGCGCGACCGCTGAAGAACCAACTCCGATTCCGGAACGTGTTCAGGCGCGGATGGCCCAAGAAGAGCGCCGCGAGCCAGTTATGCATGTTGGAGGTGACGGTCGTATCGATGGTCAGCGACGCCCCGCCCCCGACGGCGCGCAGCATCGACCCGACGGCGGCTGGCAAGGGCGCGAACCCGCCACACCGGTCTATCAACCTTCAGCGCCCGTCGCCCCAACACCTTCAACCATGCCTGACACAACGCCGGTCGACCGGCGCTGGAATGCGAACCGTGACCCGCGCATCGATGGCGGTTTCAACAATGGTGGCGCGAACGGCGGCGGACGCCCCGACTGGTCACGCCAGTCCCCGCCAGTCGTTGCTGTTCCCCCACAGCCGCAACACGGCGAGAGTCGCCGTGATACATGGCGGAATGACGGGCAGAATGACGGGCGCCATGCGGGGCGGTGGAACGACCAGCGCCGCAATGACACATGGCGCAACGACACATGGCGCAACGACACACAGCGCAATGACGGCTGGCGCAATGAAGCCAATCGTCATGACGGGCGCTGGAACGACAACCGTCGCAACGATACGTGGCGCAACGATGTATGGCGGAACGATACATGGCGCGGCGATGGGCGCAACGATACTTGGCGCAGTAACAACCGTTACGACCAGCGGCGCCAGTGGCAGAACCAATATCGTAACTGGAACCACAGTTGGAGCAGTGATTGG
>JANNWD010000420.1:0-14685 GCA_031408315.1 Bacteroidota bacterium | reverse complement strand
ATTTACCGCATTGCAAACTATTATTTATAGTACGCTAATGATACCAGTAGGGTTGCTACCTCATTTTACCGGCATGACTGGTGTAGTAAGTACGTATATTTTGCTGGCTAGTAATTTAGCAATGGTGTATGTAAGTATTTTATTGTTTAGGAATATGGATATTAAAAGTGCTAGAAGGGTAATGTTTAGTTCTTACTTTTATTTGCTAGTAGTTTTTTTGAGTTTGTATGCAGATAAGATTAGAGTAGTGTAGAGGTGGTTTAGAATGTTTAGGGGTTTAGATAGTTTAGAAAATTTGTATAGCTTTTAGGGAAATAAAAGATGGCTGTTTTAAAAAAAGCTTTGAATTGGATGGGTTGAATAAAGATATAAAAGCACAAGTGATATTAATTTTCTTTTTTAACAAGAAGAAAAAATTAACAGAACAAGTTCACGACGATGTTAAATAGTAGTGCAAAGGCTAAGTACATAAAAATAATTTTTTGATTTTTAGGAAGTAGAGAAATGAATACAGGGGCAATGAAACAAAAAGAGAGAATACATCCACACAAGTTTACGTTGTGGGTAGCATTAGGCAGTATTGTCATGATGTTTGCAGGATTAACTAGTGCTTACATTGTAAAACGAAACCAAGCTAATTGGGTAACTTTTGATATACCTAAATTATTTTGGTACAGCACAGTAGCAATATTGGTGAGTAGTGCGTTGTTGTATTTAGCTGGTAAAGCGTTTAAGCAAAGAGAAATGGCAAAGTACCGACAGTTGGTGACTGCCACAACAGTTTTAGGAGTACTTTTTTTGGTTTTTCAGGTTTTAGGCTTTAAGCAATTGTGGAGTATGGGTAATACATTACAATCGAATGTTTCGTATTCATTTTTGTATGTAATTGTAGGGTTGCATGCAGCCCATGTTATTGGTGGTATAATTGCCTTGTTGGTTTTATTTTTAAAAGCATTTAGCACCAAAACAAAAAGCTACAGTAATGTAAGTGTAGATTTAATAAGTACATATTGGCATTTTGTAGATATGCTTTGGATTTATTTATTGGTTTTTTTATTAATGATAAGATAAGTATTATGTACGGTGTACAGAGTACCATGTAATAAAACATAATTATGTCAGCAACAACAATACCATCGGGTACAAAATGGTGGAATGGCGGTAGAAGCCCATTTAATATTAGTTACGGAAAAGTAATGATGTGGTACTTTTTAATGAGTGATGCCTTTACATTTGGTGCATTTATTATTAGCTACGCTACACTGCGTTTTAGTATGAATAGTTGGGTAGATGCTAATCAGGTATTTAACGCCTTTCCTGGTTTACATGGTATGGATTTACCATTGGCTTTTGTTAGTTTGATGACGTTTATTTTAATTTTTAGTTCCGTAACAATGGTGTTGGCGGTGCATGAAGGTCACCATATGAATAGAAAGGGTGTAGAAAAATATATGATTTGGACAATTTTGGGTGGTGCTGCTTTTTTAGGTTGCCAAGCTTGGGAGTGGACGCATTTATTAACTGGAGAGCATTTTATTTTAAAAGATGGAGTATTATCTGCTTTAAATACTACAGCCAGTCATAACCCATGGGGAATTGACCATGTAGAGAAAGCCAATGTAATAGCAGCTTTACCAAAAGCATCTCCACAGTTGTTAACCGCTATGATACATGAACATAACCATGCATTTAATGCAAATGGCGTAGGTACAGCACAACTGATTGATGAAGCCTCAAAATTAGTAAACGCCGGAACGTTACATGTGGGTACACAAGGACCGCCAGCATTTGGTAGTTACTTTTTTGGTATAACAGGTTTCCACGGTTTTCATGTATTAAGTGGTGTGGTAATAAATATTGTAATGTATTTAAAAACTAAGTTGGGCCATTTTGATCAAAGAGGCCATTACGAAATGATTGAAAAAGCAGGATTGTATTGGCATTTTGTAGATTTAGTTTGGGTTTTTGTGTTTCTGTGTTTTTATTTAGTTTAATTTTTTAAAGATTTTAATTTTAATGATATGAGTAGTCATTCAACTGTAGCATCACCAGAAATTACTTTTGCACCAGAACAAGGGTCAGGTACAAAAAGAATATGGCAAGTATTTACATTGCTTTCAATAGTAACATTGGTAGAGCTTGTTATGGGATATTCTATGACAAAACAAGCTGGCTGGGTAGATAAAAGCTCAGTACTAGGAATGTTTTTTGTAGGTGCTATTGTAATATTATCAATTGCAAAAGCGTATTATATAGTAGGTGTTTTTATGCACTTAGGTAGTGAGTTAAGAAATTTTAGAATGACTATTGTAGTTACACTAGCATTATTTATTTGGTTTGTGGCAGCTTTTTTAATGGACGGTAATAGCTGGAAAAATTTAAAAAATACCAATGCTGGTAGTAGAGAGGCTCCAAAAACAGAGCAAACTTTACCAGCGGTTGATAAGAATGCAAAACCGTAGGCAAAATTTAAAAATATTTATAATTAACCATCCTGTTTTTTAAGGATGGTTTTTTATTGCAGTACCTTTGCAAAAACTCTAAATTCCTCACTGCCTTTTCGTTTTGGCGAGGCAATAATTTATACATGAAAAAATCTGCAGCATTTGGTTTATTACTAGCATTATTGCTTCCTTTTACAGGCTATTTTTTAGTAAAATATTTAAGTAAAGATGTTGCTAATATGCCTCGTAAATATTTTGTACCTGATAGTGTAGTAGTAAAGAAAGACGGAGGTAAAATAACTACCGATACTATTTGGCATAAAATAAAAAATGTAGAATTTGTAAATCAGTTTGGCAAAAAGGTAAACCTAGATAGTGCCAAAGGAAAAATTTTGATATTTAATACCATTTTTACCCGGTGTGCAGGTATTTGCCCAAAAACAACAGCAGTAATGAAACGTCTGCAAACTAGTTTTGCTAAAAGCGACTCTTTAGTACAGTTTATTTCTATTTCTGTTGATCCTATATTTGACTCTGCACAAAAACTACGAAAATTTGCCGAACGATTTAATGCCAATGTAGACAGTTGGTGGTTTGTAACGGGTAATAAAAAAGAACTGTACAGTTTTATGTTGCAAGAGTTAAAAGCAAGTATTGCCGATACTACTATAACACCAGAATTTGTACATACAGATATGTTTTTTTTGGTAGATAAAAACAGAATTGTACGAGGCTTTTATCATTCATTAAATGAAGATAATACCACTAACGAACAAGCCATGAGTAAATTGGCAAGAGATATTTCTTTACTAATGTTAGAAAAAGACAGAACTAAACCTTCTTTTTTTAAAACTTTTATTCCTATTCTGCCAGTAATTTTTATTGCTATAGCTATTGTATTTGTTGCTGTTATTTTGTTGAATAGAAACAAAAATAAAAATTAATTATGCTACAAACTTCTCTTACAAAAAACGATGTAAAAGCAAAATGGTTAATAGGTATTGTATCTTTTGTAGTATTTGCTGCAGTAACAATTTTAGGTAAATATAATTTGGCTGGTAAAGTAATACTACCATTTGATGTTCACATTTTTGCAGTAATCAACGCCTTTATGAATGGTTGTGTAGCTTTTTTATTAGTGTTTGGTTTAATAACCATCAAACAAAAAAAATACCAATTGCATAAAAATATTATGTTGTTTTCACTAATGCTTTCTGTTTTATTTTTAGTATCGTACATCTGCCATCATTTATTTGCTGGCGAAACCGCCTTTGGCGAAACCGATGGTATAAAAGGCTTAAGTGCTGCAGAATTATTAGCAGCTGGTAGTACAAGAACTATTTATCTAATTATTTTACTTACACATATTCCTTTAGCTGGTTTGGTATTGCCTTTTATTTTATTTGCAGCTTATAGGGCATTAATTGGCGAATACTCACAGCATAAAAAACTAGTACGTTACGTATGGCCAGTATGGTTTTACGTAGCTATTACTGGGGTGGTTGTTTATTTAATGATAAGCCCGTATTATAAATAAGGGCTTATCATAATTATAGGGGTATAAATTTAATTCGAAAACCACACATCGTTTTTTACAACTGCAGCAGCATCGTATCCACCAGTAACACAAATTTTATTATTAAATAATACTGCTTGGTGTCCACCTCTTGTGCCAAAAGCTGCATTGGTTTGTTTTGTCCAGTTTTTACCATTAATACTGCTCCATATTTCATCTGTGGTAACAAAACCAACCAGCCCTCCCATTACATACAATGTATTATTATATACTATTGCCTGGTGTGAGTACAGCGGTACAAATTTTAAACCTGAAGTAATTTCTTCTGTCCAATTTCTTCCATCGACACTGCTCCATACATCATTTTTAAATCCGGTAGCAGTGTAGCCACCAGTAATATATAATTTACTATTGAATAGTGTAACTTGATGCCCAGCCCTTGGACTAAACTGAGTACCTACAACTGTTTCCTGAGTCCAAGAAATGCCATCAGCACTACTCCAAATATCATTTTTCACTCCCCCTATACCATCACCGCCTATCAACCACAACCTATTATTAAATACAACCGCATCATGTAACGACCGGATGCTGAAAGCTGCATTAGCTGTTACTTGTGACCATGTGGTTCCATCTGTACTGTTCCAGATATCATTTAATCCATTGCCATTACTTAAGCCACCAATAATCCACATTTTGCTATTAAAAACAACAACTTTATGACCACTTCGTACACTAAAAAAAGCACCACTTACAGATGTTTCTGTCCATGAGGCACCGTCATTACTGCTCCATATTTCATTGCTGTAAAGTGTATTTGATTTTCTGCCGCCAATAACCCAAATTTTGTTGTTAAATACTACAGATTGGTGGTCGAACAGGGGTGCAAACTGGCTACCACTTACTGTAACTTTTGTAAAGTTGAAAGTAGGCGTTGGTGCTGGATCAGGTGTTTTATCTTTTTTGCAAGATGTTACTAAAAGCATTGCTGTAAGTACAGTAAGAAAACTGAATGTTATTTTTTTCATTGTTAATTTTTTTAGAGTTAGAACTTATTATTGAATAGAATTTTATTTTACATTTTCACAAAGCATTTCCTCTCCGCCAAGTCCATTATAAATTACTTCAGTATTGCTAAATGAGCTGCCAATAAATGCCTGGTAAATAAAAATATTGTTAGAAAGTAAATAGCATTTACCATCTATGCCTTTGTAAGCTACTTTCCCGGTACGGTTACGGCCTGTTACAATTCCGGTTAAACTATTTCTTTCAATCGTCCAGCCATCTTGTGTTAATACTGCTTTAAGTGCAGTGCCATTATAAACAGAGCCATATTTACTGTTAAACCCATTTATTAATATTTTTTCAAGAGCTGCATCTTTTACGGTTGCAGGGGGCAGTTTTGTATTTTTTATCCTTTCAACTTTATTACCTTGTGTTTTTGCATAAATATTTTCAAGGCTCCCGTATTTATTTACTGCTGCTGTAATTTTTTGATAGATTTTAGCAAATTCGAGTTCTTCCGGAAAAGCTTTAACTGCCGCATCCCAATGGGCTTTTTCGCCCTGTAATTCATAATAAGATACTTCCCAATTGCCCCCTTTTTACCAGTAGATTGTGACAAAATTCTTTCTACACTCTCCAAAAAAGGGTCAAAATTTCGGCTATGTGATAATTTCATCTTATCAACAAAAAGCTTTAATTCATCTTTCCCTTTTATTTCCGATTTATAAGCAATAAAGGCATCATTCATGTTCAAAAGCTCTTGCGTTTTTGCTTTGTAGGCATCAATTGTGGCTTGTGCAGTTTCTGAAAAACGAATAGAAAAAACGGCAAAATCAAATTGCTCATCTAAAAGTTGTTTTATTTTTATACGATTTCTTGTTGCATCCTGTTGATTATTTAATTCTCCTTCTCTTGAATTTTTAGCAGCTTCCAGTTGTTCTTTTATTTTTTTTAATTCCTCTCCCATTGAAGAAGTATTGTAAGTAGCATCTTTACTTTTAATGCTTGTAATTGCCCTGTCCATTTGGTCAACCTTTGTTTGAGCAGCAACAAATTTTAGAGTTTCAATGCTTTTTTTAGCTTCTTCTGCCTGTTTGTAAAAACTGGTTACATAGGCTTTTGCCGGGCCGTTGTAATTGGCATCTTGAGCAAACAATATAGTTGAGCTACAAAAGCTAACTACAATTAATAAAATTGATTTCATAATATATTTTTTATAACCCAAAACTAATCAACCCAATATTTTATAAAAACCTCATTTGATATATGATAATACTTGTTTGATATCTGCAAAAAACTAAGACACAATACTGTTAAAATCACTTATAAAGTAAAAGTCATCATTTGTATAACAATAAATATCAATAAGCAAATGAAGTGGTGGATAAAAAAGTTGGTAATTAGCTTAGCTAAACATTTATCACTATTTTGTAATGACTATTTATACCGTTAATAATAAAAAATTTGAATTAAAAAGTACGAATGGGGAAATTATAGGTAGTATTGAATATCAAAATAGCAACTATACTGAAGCTGTAGTATTATTGACAGACGAGTTTAGTTTACAGCAAATATCAACAGGTGTATGGGTTACTATTTTTAATGATGTTGTAGCAGAAAAAATAATGACGAATATTAAAGTAGAAGCAGGGGGCATGATGTCTATTCGTAAGTTTTATAAACGAAAGAAATACACTTTTAAAAAATCGGTCAATTGGAAATTAAGGTTCTCTTTATTTAATGTAGACGGCGACGAATTATTGACTATAGTACCAACAGTAAATTGGCAAAAACAATCGCATGACTTCAACTTGCAACTAAACGAAGATTTTGAGAATGAGTGTGATGCTTTTCTTATCTTACAAGCATTGCACTGTGCTAATTGCAGCCTGAGTATGATGCAGGGAGGAAGTGTACCAGCATTAATTAGTGTATAAAAGTTTAAACCATTTATAATAATGAAAGCCTTACATACTAAAGTTATTTTAATAATACTTGTATTTATTACATCTACGGCTTATTCACAAAGTGATTGTGTTTGTAATATTTATGAAACAATGGCAAAGGCTAAAAAGCCTAAGCCAGAAATTTACGCAGCAGTTGTAAAAGAAAAAAGTAGAATATGTGAAGCAAAAGCTGTTGAATTGCAAGGAGTATTTGCCATTTTTATTAGCAATAATTTAGACTCTGCAGAGGTTTATTTAAAAAAAGCAGAAGGGTTATTAAGAAAGCTAAACTGCGGCGATGGGGTACTTTGGAATACTTACCTGCAACGTTTTCAAGTGTATTGGAGTAGGTCTGATTTTCCTAATGCACAAGAATATGCATTAAAATATTTGCATAGTGCAGAGGTAGCCAAAGATATTTACCACCAAGCAATGGCTAATACAGCAATTGCTATAGTGTTTTATAAAACAAATCAATTTGAAAAAGGTATTGTTTATAATGACAAAGCTGCCGAACTTATGCCAAGCATTACAGATTTAAAAGACAAGCAAAATATTTTATACTTTTTATCTGTAAGGTACATGTCACATTATCTTACTACAAAGTCCAAAGTGAGTATTGGAAAATCACTAAGATATAATTTGCAACATTTAGCATTATCAAAGCAATTAAAGGATACTGTACAATTTGCCAGAAGCTATTTTAATTTAGCAGGTACTGAAGAGGAAAGTAAAGATTGGAATAAAGCCATGGCGTATTTGGATAGCGGCTATCTTTTTATGAATAAAAAAGATACAACTGATTTATTTGAATATCATGGCAACAAAGCTGGTTTGTTTAGGGATTTAAAAAATTACAAAGCTGCTAACATATATATTGATTCAGCATTAGTTTTTGCAAAACAACTATCCTTTAAACCTTATATAGAAGAAAGCTACCGCATTATTTCTGAAATAGCTAGCTTAGAAGGTAATTATAAAAAGGCATTGGAGTATTCCAAAATGGAACGAAACATTAAAGACTCCATAAACGATGTAGAAAAAACTGAAGCTGTAGCTGAACTGGAAAAAAAATACAATCAGGCAAAAAATGAAAACACTATTAAAGATTTAGATAAGAAAAAACAGCTGTACCTTTTTCTTGCCATTACTGGCTTACTTGCTGCATTGGCAATTGGTTTTTTCCTTCGCCAGCAACAATTAAAACACAAAAAAAATATTTTAGAAACAGAGCAGCGGTTGAATAGGGCAAGAATGAATCCTCATTTCTTTTTTAATGCACTTACTGCATTGCAAAAATTTGCTTTAAAAGGAAATGATGGGCAAGCCATGGCAAGCAATCTTTCTAAATTTAGTAATATAATGAGAGAAACGCTGGAAAGTACTTACAAAGAATATGTAACCATTGAACAGGAAATAGAATTTTTAAATGAATACTTAGAAGTGCAAAAAATCCGTTTTCCTCAAGCATTTACATATGACGTAAGTGCTGATAAAATTTTGGATATAGATGAACTACAAATACCGGCAATGATTATACAACCCTTTGTAGAAAACAGTATTGAGCATGGTTTTGCTGGTGTAGATTACCCAGGAAACATATCAATAAAATTTACACCAGATAATAAAGATTTGCTTATTGAAATAAAAGATAATGGCAAAGGATTAAACACAACTGTAAAGGAAAATAATGAACACATAAGTAGAGCCAGCCAAATTATTAAAGATAGGATATATTTACTAAACATAAAGCTTAAAACCAAAGCAGGCTTTAGTATTGATAATGCAGAGGGTGGCGGTGTAATTGTAAAAATACATTTACCGATGTTATATAAAGAAAACAAAAAAGTATAAAACTATTTTATAGATTGTGAAACAAATAAGCCTTAAATAATTAAAAAATAAAGCTTCTTTCCCGAAACCATCGGGATAAATAGGGGTTTGGGGTATGAAAATATTATTAATTGATAACGAACCAGAAATAAGAGCAGTGCTAAGAGAAATGGTATATGCTTGGGCAAAAGATATGCACCAAGTTGATGAAGCAGATGGTGTACAAACAGGAATGGAAAAAATCAATGCTTTTAACCCAGATATTGTATTTCTTGATGTAGAAATGGATGACGGTACCGGCTTTGATTTGCTGAGCAAATTAACAAAGCCTAATTTTCAACTCGTATTTACAACAGCACATAATCAATATGCTATACAAGCTTTTAAATTTAGTGCTATAGATTATTTACTAAAGCCTATTGCCCCTGTTGATTTAAATATTGCATTACAAAAAGCATTAGACAATATTAGTAGTAATACTTTACAAAATCAATTGGCAGTACTAATGCAACAAGTGGGTACTAAAACAGATACTGCCAAACAAATTGTATTAAAGGATATTGATAAAACATACTTTGTAAATATGAATGATATTTTGTATTGCGAAGCTGAAGGTTCTTACACAAAATTTTATTTAACCAATAGTGAGCCCATTTTTGTAAGCCGTAATTTACGTAGTTACGAAGAGTTGTTAGCACCTGCTGGTTTTATACGTACACACCATAGCTGCTTAGTAAACCCAACAAAAATAAAAGTGTACGACCGCAAAACCGACAGCGGTACACTTATTTTAGAAGGTGGCCACACCATACCAGTATCGCAACGGAAAAAAGATTTTGTAATTCAGTTTTTAGAAAATAGGTAGGCCCTCTATTTCTGCTTAGGATTCATATTTACTATTGCAGCACCTACATAGCAACCACCACTTTTTTGCATTTCCATTAGTAATTTGTCAGTCAATGCTTTTTTATCTGTTGTAGTTTCTGCAGCATGTTTTTTATCAAAATCTTGCAGGCATTTAAACACTGCCGAGTTTTTATCACCAATAGTTTTTAATTGTTCTGCAAATGCTTTAGCATCTTCTGGCAAAAACTTAGCCATGCCTGCCATCATTACTTCTTGCGGCTTTGCAGCAGTTGATACTTCTTTCATTAATTTTTTTGCATCTGCACTTAAGTTGTTTTGAAAACTATCAAAACAATCACACATAGCATTAGCTAACTCTGGTGCCTTATTATCGGCACTACCACCGCATGAAGAAAGTACAAGCACTATGAAAGAAATTTTTAATAAACGTTTCATAATTAAATTATTTTTTGTTTCTCAAAACTAATAAGCTTATCTAGTTTAGGATTTGCGATTTCATAACTGTAGCCATCCGTTTAATAACTGTTTTTTTCTAAAGCCAGTAAATATCATTTATAAAACAGAGTGCATCATTTGCAAAACAAAATTTTTGCCACTTTAATGTTTTATTCTCTTTACATAAAATTTTTAAAATAACATTTATGAAAAGGAGAATTGTTTTATCAATAATAACAATATGCGTTGTTGCGTTGATGAGTTGTAAAAAATCCGACTCACCAATAGTTGTAGAACCTTTGCCTACCATTACATTTATTAGCCCTACATCAGGACCAAAAAACACAGTGGTTACAATTACTGGAACCGAGTTTGGTATTAACCTAGCTACATTAAAAGTATATTTTAATGGAGTACAAGCCACAGTGCAATCTGCTACTAATACACAAATAAGGGTTGTAGTACCCAATGGTGCAGGCAATGGTATTGTAAAATTGGAGAAAACCCCTACTGTTTCTATTGATGGGCCAGCGTTCAACTATTTAATTCCTGGAACTACTATTACATTTGCTGGTAATACCAGTGGTTTCGGCAATGGAAACGGCATATCAGCCTTATTTGGTAATCCTTATGGTTTAGCTAAAGATGCAAGTGGTAATATTTTTGTAGCAGATAGAAATAATAATAGAATTAGAAAAATTACACCTGATGGTGAAGTTACCACATTTGCAGGTAGTGGTAATGGTGGTGCTATAGTAAATGGCGTTGGCACAGCTGCTGGCTTTTATACTCCTGTAGGAGTAACTTTTGATGCTAATGGTAATTTATACGTAAGTGAAATTTCTAATCAAGCAATAAGAAAGATAACACTGGCAACATTAGTTAGCACAGTTGCTGGCAATGGTACTGCCGGTAATTCAAATGGTACAGGAACAGCTGCAACGTTTAATCAGCCTGTTGGTATGGCTGTAGATGGTGCAGGTAATATTTTTGTTGCAGATTATATAAATCATCTAATTAGAAAAATTACTCCGGCAGCTGTAGTAAGTACATTTGCTGGTAGTGGTAATCCGGCTTTAACAGATGGAACTGGTAATGCGGCCTCATTTAATGGACCTTTTGCATTAGCTTTTGATGGTGGAGGTAATTTAATAGTAACTGACTATTTAAATCATGCTATTAGAAAAATTACATCAGCTGGTGTGGTAACCACAATAGCAGGTAATGGTACAGCAGGGTATTTAGATGCAACAGGGTCGGCAGCAAGATTTAATAGACCAGCAGGGTTAGTACTAGATGGCAATAACAATATTTTTCTTTGCGACGCAATAAATAACTGCATTAGAAAAATAACACCTGCAGGTGTAGTGAGCACAGTGGCTGGTTCAACTACAGCAGGCAATGCAGATGGTGTGGGTACTACAGCACAATTTAATTACCCAATTGCCATTTGTGCTGACTTTACAATATCTACACTTTACATTGCCGATTTTGCAAATCATAGAATTCGTAAATTGTTTGTTGACTAAAAAGAATATCATGCAAATTAATAAACAAGATTTGTGGCCTAAAGAGGGCAAGCTAAAAAAAGGGATAATCATTTTAGCCATAGTAATTGTATCAGCATTGCTTATTACATTATTGGAAGAAAAAACAACTATTAAAGTAAAGAGGCTACCCATTGTAATTGCATTTAGCTGTATTGGTATATGGCTCTATAAGCCTACAAAAAAGAAAGAAGAATAAAAACTAGAGCTTCTAAGTTAAGGAGTAGTGTTTATAATTAAAAGCCGCTTTATTGTAAAAAGGTAAGCGGCTTTTTAGTTACCCTAATTGTTTTAATACTTTTACTGTATGCAACAATCAAAGAAAAATTTTGCCTCTTTTAAACTCATTCATAAAGCCATGCTGCTTGGGCAAATTATAGCCACTATTATTTTTTTAGTATTAATAGTAACTAAAATACAAACCCCATCATTAGTTGAATACGATAGGCTTTTTCAAATAGTAGCATTATTATTTACTGCCACCGCATTTTTTGTAGGCAACATTATTTTTAAAAAGAAAATAATTAAAATACAAGAGAACACTAACCTTACAATACAACAACAATTTGAGCAATACAAAACGGCCAGTTTAATTCAATGGGCTTTGTTAGAAGCCGCTACACTTTTTAACGGTATTGCATTTTTTTTGATAGGGAATTATTCTTTTATTGCATTAGCAGCAGTAATCATTTTATTGTTTGTAATGTTGGCACCAAATAAAACAAAAATGGCTATTCAGTTAGGCATTACTACTCAAAATGTAGAAGATTTGTAGTGATGGCTTCTTTTTAGTACTAAGTGAATTTTTTTATGGCATTTTCTCTGCCTCTCTGCGGTTTTCATTAAACCTCCTCCACCACAATTTTAAAAGGAGATAAGTAAATTATTTTTACAGCAATTTCGTCATCTATTTTTACACCTTCTTTAAAGGGTAGTTTTGCTTGTATTTTATCATCAATAACATTTACGTAAATGCCATGTGGCTTTATGGCATACACATTTGTAGTAACGGTAATTTTTTGTTTAAAGGCTTTTTCGGCAACGTAGTATTGTGGAATGTATTTTACATTAGTAAGTTGTGCAATTGCTTTTTCTTTATTATCGGTATTTTCTAAAGTAAAATCTACTTGTTCATTAAGGTCATGCTCTGTTGGTTTTATTTGCCAAGCACTCATTGGTGTTGGTAAAAAAAGATAGCTATCAATTTCTTTTACAAAATATTTACCATCTACTTCTTTTAAATAACCAATAAATAAGTTGTTGGTTTTTGCTTTGTTAATTAAAATATCTAAAGCTTCGTTGTATTTGTATTGAATGTTTAAGGCTACCATTTTATCTCCTCTATCGCTAAGCTTTGCAACAAAATTTACCACATCTCCAATATGAAAATGATGTTTCTTTTTAATAATTTTTTTATCAACCAACTCTTGCTGTGTAGCGTCATCAATTTTTCCATTAATGGCTTTCTTTTTTCCGTTTATATCGTACTCAATTAATACATAATTTTTTTCATGATTAACAAACGACACTTTCCCTAAAATAATTGTATTACTCATTACGAATTCTTTTTTTAAATAATTTAACACAACGGTACAAAAAAACTTATAAACTTAATTCAATAGCAGGATCCCAAAATCTGGTTTTAAAATCTTGTACCGTGTCCTTTTTTACTATTACACCGTCTTTTTTTAAAAGCTCTTCCATTTTGGTTGGTGTTTTAAAATGAAATTTTCCAGTAAGCATTCCATTTCTATTTACAACCCGTTGCGCCGGCACTTTTGGCTTTGCACTATGGGCTGCATTCATTGCCCACCCTACCATTCTTGCACTTAGCCTTGTGCCTAGGTAATTTGCTATTGCACCATAGCTTGTAACCTTACCTTTTGGAATTTTACGTACCACTTCATATACATCTGTAAAAAAACTATATTCCTTTAGTGGTTTTATGTTTTCTTTTGCAGAAGAAACTTTCTTTTTCATTTACGAAAAGATACAAAAATTATTACACATCAATATTTGTAGATTTAGATTTTTTTTCGGCAGCTAGTAATTGACTTCTTTTTGGCTCGGGTACATTTTTATAATCGAAAGGGCAGTGCATACAACCATTGCCACAACAGTTTCCTTTTTCTAAATGAAATTTTGCAGTAAGCACCATATAGCCTTGTGCATTGTAATAAAAATCTTCTCCCTCAATCATCTTTTTCTTCATCTTTTAATATTTCTTGGAGTTGGTTGTCTGTTAATTTGTTTATGGTAGTGGATAGTTTAAAATGAAGATAATGTATTCTTTTGCTTTGGGCAATATCTAAACTTTCGTAATGGGTTTTTATTGTTAATGCAGGGGCACAATTTTTATCAGCATATATGTTATCACTTTCCTCAACAAGCAATAATTGATAAAGTTCAATTACTTTTTTTGTAAATAAAAATAAATTTGGCGAATCTGTTTTTAAATGAATACTCCCATCTTGTTTTAATACTTGTTGATATAAGCGTAAAAATCTTGGGTGTGTTAATCGTTTTTTTGCTTTTGATGTACGGAGTTGAGGATCGGGGAAAGTTATCCAAATTTCATCTACTTCATTTGCTGCAAAATAGTTACGCAGCATTTCTATTTGTGTACGTAAAAAAGCTGCGTTAGTTAAATTATTGATTAAACATTTTTTTGCACCAATGTATATTCTATTGCCTTTAATATCTACACCTATAAAATTTTTATTTGGATAAAGGGCCGATAAACCAACGGTGTATTCACCCCTACCGCAAGCTAATTCTAAAACAATTGGATTTGGGTTATTAAAAAATGTATTCCATTTGCCCTGCATATTTTCAGGATATTCTAAAACGTTTTTAAATGTTTTAATATCTGCAAAGCGTTGTAATTTTTTTTGTGCCATTGGGCGGCAAAGGTAATAAAATGCAGTGCACAAAAAAGCCTTTCGAAACAAATCGAAAGGCTAAAATAAAATGCTGTAGGGGGAGGGATCGAACCTCCACGAGGCAGTTAGCTAAAACACAAAGTTCGGTGGTCGACCCCGGTCGATACTGTATTGCTACAATAACGGCTCTATGTTTCGTTTGTCCTGTTA
>JANNWD010000419.1:0-1782 GCA_031408315.1 Bacteroidota bacterium | reverse complement strand
AGCAATTTTTGGTTAATACAATTTCGGTTTCAAGGTACAATTATTACACTATTGGTAAATTTTTAACAAACAACAAGTTATTCACTTTTCCACATTTTATTAATTATCATATAAAACAAGCAATACTACTACGTATTTTTATGGAATGTTTACTACTTTAAATTGCATTAGTACGCTATAAAAAGTAAATATTGCAACCCAAATAAAGGGCAAATGTGCTATTGTGTAACGCTTATTTGCACTATACATTTATATCTATTGATTAACATTGGTTCCACTGAATTAGTTCTCCAATTTCCAGTAAAAACCAATTTATTTCCAATTATCCAAGAAGAACTTGTTTGTGCTTGTGTTGCCAGTGTTAATCAACTATTTTAAAATTACATCCCGTTTTAAATTAAATATCCAACGTTAAAAACTAACTAATCCTTATCTGCAATAGCTTTTTAGCTTATGAAAATAGCCCTTTTAGCACTGTAAGTAATTTTACTTAGTTATAGAAAGTATAATTACTTGTTAAATTTTTACGTAATCGTAAAAATTCTATGTAAAATTACTCTAAACTTAATAGTAATTTTACTAAATACTTTTCGTACATTTACATCAATAAACTTCGTTGTATTACGTATTAAATTTTTAATTTATTGATTATCAATTAGTTTATTATTTATAAACTAAGCATTTTACTTTTAAAAATAGAAAATGAAAGCGTTTGTGATCAAGTTTGTATTTGAATCTTATAATTTTTATCTCAAACCAACAAAATTATTTATTATGTGGGGAATTGACACTTTAGAATCATTTTTTTCTGCTGTAATTAAAATGTTTGCCTAAGAATATTGTACGTTGTTATGTAGTTTTCCTTAAATTTGGGAAATTATACAGCAAATATCAAAACCTTAAGTTACATAACATTTTTTACCGAATTAATTCCTCTTTTCTTCTGCGTACTTTACTTTAAAAGGTTGAGTTCAAAAGAAATGAGGATTTTTATTTTGTATTGCTTTTTACTCTTTCTACTATTTATTCCTGTTTTTTATTATAGGTATATTCAACCTTCAGACATTTTAAGACTAAATTTTTTACGCATTTTTCTTTTGATGGAATTTATATTAATCTCTATCTTCTTCAATAAATTAATAAAATCTCTACTTGTAAAAAAAATAATACTTTTTACCATAATTCCGTTTACTATATTATCTGTTTGGGATTTTTTTAAAAGCAACAATGGAGTGTTTAGCTTCGTTCCATTAGTTACCGAATGTTTGTTTTTTCTTCTTTACATTTTATATTTCTTTTATGAAAAAATGCGTTCAACTAGTGTGACTCCTCCTTATCAAACTAGGTCATTTTGGATAGCCGTTGCGTTTACTCTTTTTTGTTCTGGCAATTTTTTTCTTTTTTTATTTTCTAATAGTACAATTAAAGATGCTAATTTCAAACTGCAATACACAATTATTTATAGTACTTTCACTATCTTAAAAAATATTTTTATATGTATTGGTATTGCTACAAACGAGGTATTGATTGATGGGAAAGCGAATGAATTAATTCAAGTAGATGAGGATTGGGAAATCCCTACAGCGTATAAAAAAATTAACCCATAAATACTAATGTACTTTTTACAGGCTAGCAATACTTTTGGGTTTAACTATACTATGGTACTAGGTACGTTGGTAATGCTTATTTTGGTAGGCGTTATTATTTTGTTTATGGTAATGCACCAACGTAAAACACTAAAGTTTAACGAAAAAATAAAGCAGTTAGAGGAAGAAAAACAGG
>JANNWD010000418.1:0-2839 GCA_031408315.1 Bacteroidota bacterium | reverse complement strand
ATAGTAGCGACGACAAGAATCACTGAAAAACTGCAAAATGTGCAGTCGGTCATCGGTCAAATTAACAACCTGCTGAACACCTTGGAAAACGACTAGATGAACAGCCATAAAACACTGAAACACCCATCTGAGGGTGGGAGAAGATGTCGGTTTACCCAATTGATTGGGGATTGTCTCCTCTTGTTGAGCTAAAGCCTGTCGGAGTTGTCGCTGCCCTAGATTATAGACCAGCAAACACAAAGCCATAATCATGCCCAACGCCGCAATGCGTTTGGGTGACTTGAGAAACACACTAGAAGCAAAAAATAGTGGGTCTTTGAGAAAGCGAAAGCCGCGTTCGACACCCTGTTGAGACTTGTATTCACGCAAAGCATCTGAGGCACTCAAGACAGCAGAATCCAGCACATTAGTAGCCAAAATAAATCGACCACAACGAACACGCTGTGCTGTTAGCTCACTGTCGATAGCAACGACCGTTGCCGTAACGCGGAAACTGATCCGTGAAGGCACAGCATCTGGTTTCGGCTTTCCAGGTTTGTCATAGTGGCTTTTTTCGACAATCTCAATTTCAGTAAGTTGATGCCAGGTCATCTGTTGAGACAATTTCTGTGCTGCGGCAGTTGCATCGGCGGCACAGGCGAACTCAATCGCAGATAGCTGGTTGAGTTCCTGTTGAGATTTTTGTCTGTGCCGCTCAATCTTTTTTGTTAATTGCTTGAGATCTGATTTGCGTCTTTGTTCACTTTCTATCAGGAACCAGCGTTGCTCGACTCCGGCATACTCACTACTCGATTCTTTGAAGGCATAACCTTTAATCTCACTTGCTGCTAACTCTACTGCTTCATCCACCAGTGTTGCTGCCGCGCTCATAGTCAACGGAACTCTGGTCAACCATTTCAATCCGGTCATCGCGGTGATGTTGTCGGCACTGTACAATGCTCCATCTGCTACGCATAACCCATCAAATGTCCACTGTTTGCTGAAGTCTTGAAACAGTTGTGCAAACCCCGCTTTATCTGACTGGTTCCCACTGGCTATTTCCATTAAGACGGGGATGTCTCCATCTCCAACGCAGATTAAGTTCATCATGAATTGCTTCAGGTCTGGTCGGTGATCTCTGGAATATCCGTAGGTAATTTCAATTACTCCTGGCTCTGGCGAGGCGTAAGCTCCGTCCACATGGAATGATGTCGAATCTAGGTGGGCTGTTTCTCGCTTGACCCCAAATTTATTCGCTGCCCCTAGACTGATTTCTAAGAATAGTTCGCTCAATCCTGCTGCATACACTTCATCCAGGACGTTTCCCAATCGGTCGTCGTTTAAATGTTCTGGCTTGATTCCTTCTCCCAATAATTGTTCGGTTGCCTTGCCTTGAAAGAATTGTCCAAACAAATACAGTGGTGCGGATACAAACCCTAGTCCATTGAGGATCATCGCTTTGACAATGACCCCTGTGCTGACTTTTTCTCTTCGATCTATTCCTAGCCGTTGGTTAATAATCTCGACTATGCCTATCTCATCTACCAATCCAGCTACTATTCCTAGATGGTCTATATTTTCTACGCTGATTGCTGAATTGATGATGACCTCTTTCCCTGCTGGCTTGGGTTTAGCTTCTATTTTAATTCTTTGACGGCTCCTTCAACTAGCGGAATGTGGGTTCAATGGCACGATTTAAGCAAACTGCTAATCTACTCAGTGTGATTCAAACTTGTCGCTTTCAAGCTCGTTCGGCGATGGCTTTTTTCCGTGAGGATATTTCTGCCCATTCTTGTGACTTTGCAATGCCTTCTCTCCTTCCCCTTTTCCAGACCTGAATTCTTACATTTTGGTATTAGAGTTCCCGATCTTCGCATTTCTGCTTCTTTCCAATTTATGTCAATTTCTATCCATTGCCAAATAGAGTCAAAGGCTACTTCAATTGAATCCATCCATTCATCAATATTATCGCAAAGAGCCATGTCAATATTATAAACAACTGCATCTACTAAATCATCACCTGTTTTTATGAATTCAGCCCCGCCACCATATTCAGCATACCGTCCAGATATAAAGAAAACATTTTCTAGTTCATCAATATTATCTCCTTTACTTTCATCTATTAAAAATGTATTTCCTTCCATCCACTTATTCAGACTAATTGCTCTGGCAAGTATGAAATCATCTCCATAGACAGATAAAACTTTTTCAGCTCCACCGCCCCAAAGCCTCATAATTTGTTTATAAGCTAGTGGTAGCTTTCCATATCTCTGCTCGATCGATTCTAATTCTCGATCTTCACAACCGATTAAGTCTTTTTCTTTTGCAATTCCTCGTCTCAGAATTTCTGATTTTAGTTCGTCGATATTAGTAATCACAAATTTTCTATATCGATCTAATTAACTCAGCGGGTCGCTACTTTCTGAATCTGTCTCGACAACTTTTGTTTCTAGTTGCTCTATTTCTAGTTCGTATTGCCCGATGATATCTTCAACATCTTTATTACTAATAGTTCCTCTGTCTGATTTAGAGTAAATCGTCGTCAGTAATATTGATTCAGGCGTTATCGTATAGTATATAACTCGATAACCACCACTTTTTCCTTTTCGGGTATCGCTATTGGGTATTCTAACCTTGTAGACTGGATATTTATTCTCAGCAATTCTATCTCCTGGAGTTTCACCAGCCTCTAATTGTTGAATTAGAGGCTTGATGTCTTTGTCAATCGAACGATATCTTTTGTTAAGCTTTTTTAGCTCCTTTTTATATGAAATACTTTCGTAAATCTTGATTGGTAGTGTTTTATCCTGCATTGACTATCTTCTAGCTTCGCTGAGTTCTTTTACAAAAGTCATATGCT
>JANNWD010000417.1:0-6190 GCA_031408315.1 Bacteroidota bacterium | reverse complement strand
ATCTATTCTTTTGGGAAAAACCTTGGAATAGCTTTTCAAATACAAGATGATTATTTAGACGCCTTTGGCGACCCCGATAAATTTGGTAAACAAGTAGGCGGCGATATTTTAGCTAACAAAAAAACATTTTTGTTATTGCATGTTTTACAAGTTGCTACTGCCAGCCAAAAGGAACAAATTGAAAATTTGCTTTCATCTAATCCAACTAATAAAGTAGAAAAAATGTTGGCTGTTTATAAAGATTGTAAAGTAGATGAATGGGCAAATGAACTTAAAAACAACTATTACCAAGCGGCACTTAAAAATTTAGATGATGTGGCTGTGTTAGCCGTTCGTAAAAAACCGTTGTACGATTTGGCGGTGTATTTAATGGAGAGAGAGAGTTAAGATTTTAGTATAATTTGTTAATAGGAAAGCCCTACTTATTTTTTTAAATTATCTGTTTTTCAGCAACGCAAAGTCTTTAGCTAACACACAGGCTATAGAAGAGAGACGTAGCCGAGAACAAAAAATTGAAGCTTTTTTATATTTTAAGTTTGAAACCTATTTCTTTTTTACCGCTGCTTTTTTCTTCACCGCCGCCTTTTTCTTAGCAGGTGCTTTATCAAACGCCTTAGGCTCTTGCACTAAAATCATTTTTTTAATTTCGGCTAAGTCAATTACAGTAAGCTCTTCAGGAGTAAATTTGCCATTAGCACCTTTGCCAACTAGTTTAAGCATTTTTTTGCCAAAGCGAATGAATGGCCCCCAACGGCCGTTTTCAATTGCAATTTTTTCAGTGGGCCATTGTTGTATAAAACGGTTAGCTTCTTTTTCAATTTTCTTTTCTATTAGCTCGTTACAATCTTGTTGAGTGAGTGTATCAAAATTGTAAGCCCGGGGAATATTAATAAATAAATCGTTCCATTTTATAAATGGCCCAAAGCGACCTTTGCCTTTTGTAATGGGCTTTTCTTCGTAAAAACCAATGGGAGCATCTTCAACTTTTTTAGCATTTATAATTTCTATAGCTCTTTGCAAATCAACTGCAGCTGCATCTTCGCCTTTGGGTATGCTTACAAACTGATCGCCAAATTTTACATAAGGCCCAAAGCGGCCAATGTTTACGGTAATATCTTGCCCTTCATATTCGCCAAGCGATGCACCTAGTTTAAATAATTCCAACGCTTCTTCAAGCGTTATGGTTTCAATACTTTGAGTAGCTTTTAATTTGGCAAATTTTGGTTTTTCTTCATCGTTTTGTGCACCTACTTGCACCATTGGTCCGTAGCGTCCCATTCTTGCAGTTATAGGTTTTCCATCTTCACTTACGCCTAACATTCTTTCGCCAACGGCTCTTTCTGCATTTTCCAACGTATGCTCAACCCCTTTATGAAATGGGGTGTAAAAATCTCCCACCATGGTATTCCAAATCATTTTACCATCAGCAATTTCATCAAATTCTTTTTCAATATTTGCAGTAAAACTATAGTCCATTACATCTTTAAAATGCTGACTTAAAAAATCGGTTACCACCAATCCTAAATCAGTAGGGAAAAGTTTACTTTTTTCTGCTCCAGTATTTTCTTGTTCTGTTACTTTTTTAATTGCATCGTTCTTTAATTGCAAAATTCTAAAATCTCTTTTTACTCCTTCTTTATCTTTTTTCTCAACATACGTACGTTTAATAATTGTTGAAATGGTAGGGGCATAAGTACTTGGTCGACCAATGCCTAATTCTTCTAACTTCTTTACCAGACTAGCTTCTGTGTATCTTGCACTATGTTTGGTAAAACGTTCGGTGGCGGTCATTTGGTTAAAATCTAATGCTTGCCCAACCGTTAAATTTGGTAAGCGGCTTTCATCCCCATCTTCGTTTTCATCATCATCTGTACCTTCAAAATATACTTTTAAAAAGCCATCAAATTTTATTACTTCACCACTTGCTGTAAGTTCTTCTTTATTGGTACTAATATCAATTTTTGCAATTGTTTTTTCAAGTACAGCATCACTCATTTGCGATGCTATGGTACGTTTCCAAATTAATTCATAAAGCCTTCCCAATTCAGGATCATTCAAAAAATGATTCTCCATGTACGTAGGGCGTATAGCCTCATGTGCCTCTTGTGCACTTTCGTTTTTATTTTTGTATTTACGTACTTGAATATACTTATCACCATAGCTTTTTCCAATTTCTGCCTTAATACCTTCCATAGCAGTATCACTAAGGTTTACACTATCGGTTCTCATGTAAGTAATCTTACCGCTTTCGTATAATTTTTGTGCAAGTAACATGGTTTTACTAACGCCGTAGCCTAATTTTCTGCTAGCTTCTTGCTGTAGTGTACTTGTAGTAAAAGGTGCTGCTGGTGTACGTTTTCCGGGCTTTACTTGAATATCTTTTACGGTATATTTTGCACCAATACAAGTTTGTAAAAATTTTTCTGCATCATCGGCTTCGTTATATTTATTACCCTCAGCTTTAAACTGTACAGTTTTATTATTTAAGTCCGTGGCGGCTAAAAAAGCATCAATTTTAAAACTACTTACAGCAGTAAATTGATTTATTTCTCTCTCTTTTTCTACAATTAATTTTACTGCAACACTTTGCACTCTGCCAGCACTAAGGCCGCCTTTCATACCAATTTTACGCCAAAGCACTGGGCTAAGTTCAAACCCTACAATTCTATCTAACACTCTACGGGCTTGTTGTGCATTTACCAAATCCATGTTTATTAACCTAGGGTTGGCAACCGCTTTTTGTATGGCAGGTTTCGTAATTTCATGAAAAACTATACGCTTTGTAGTTTTAGGGTCAAGGTTTAAAACCTCGGCCAAATGCCAGCTAATACTTTCACCTTCTCTATCCTCATCACTTGCTAGCCAAACTTCATCACTTTTTTTAGCTAAGGCTTTAAGTTCGTTTACCACTTTTGTTTTTTCGGGACTTACAATATACTGTGGCATAAATTTATTTTGGATATCTATACCCATATCATTTTTTGCCAAATCTCTTATATGTCCAAAACAACTTTTTACTTCAAAGTCTTTTCCTAAAATAGCTTCAATTGTTTTTGCTTTTGCTGGACTCTCTACTATCAATAAATTTTTTGCCATATTCCACTATTCGCCAAGGCGAATTATTTTAAATTATGTGTTAAATTTTCTTGTACCAAGCTTCATTTATCTATTAAGCTACATTGGCGAACTTGTTCTATTATCCAATTCTTTTTAGTAAAAAGAATTGGATAATCACTCTTGTACATTGGTACAAAATGCAGCAATAGAGCAGTTTTTACGCTAAATAGCTAACTTCTTTTTTGCTTTTACGCTTTACCAAATTTCTATGCAATATTACTTTAAAATTGAAAAATCAAAATTTATTTTAGTAAAGCGGTATGTATTTTATACACTTTAAGGTCGTTTTTTGTTAAACATACAAACCTACAGAAACATAGTTTTTAATTCTTTAGTAATGTATGTATCTCACCTAATTCAAATAAAGTCAATAATAGTTTGCCTAACCGTTGCATCATGGTATATACGTTGATGCCCTAATCCTTTTGTAATAACGAAATTTATGTTGGTATGGTTGTCTGTTTTTACTTTTAAAGCATCACTCAATGGTGTAATATCATCATCCTCATCATGCACCCACAATACTTTAGGTTGTACATTTTGTAAAACTCTACGAATACTGTACCATTCTGTTGGTTTGCCTCCTATTTCTAAAATAACATTATCTACTTCGGTTCTTACTTTCGAATTTGTAATTTTTAATAGTTCAAAAGCTTTATTAATGGCTGTAGTAGTTTCGGTAGCTGGGGCAATAAAAACCACTTTTAAATTATTAGTGTCAGTCATTTTTTCTAACGCCAAACTTAAACCAATACCGCCAAAACTATGCCCAATAAACGTATGCACAACACCAAATTGTTCAATAATTTTTAAAATAGCTTCGCTGTATTCAACGGCATTGGTGGTTTTACCGTCACTTAATCCATGTGCTGGAGCATCAAAAGCTAACACACGGTAGCCTTTTTTTACGGCAAGGTGTACATAACGTTCAAATTTATATGCAGCACTATTAAAGCCATGTAAAATAAGTAGGGTTTTGTTGCCTGTGCTATTCCATTGATAACCTCTTATTGTTTTTTTATTCAGCGTAAAAAAAATTTCCTCGGCATTTTTCAACTCCTTTTTATTAATGCTTTTTACCAAAGGGGTACAAAAAAGGTCAAAAGCTTTCCGTGCAGTCAATCGTTTTGATATGACTGTCAGTACTTTAAATTTTGTTTGTATGTATTTTATTGCTAATCTTTGTGTAAACTTCACAACGCAAATATACTCCATGCAAGTAGTAATTATTGGTTCTGGAAATGTCGCCACTATCTTAGGCAGAGTTTGTAAACAAAATGGGCATACTATTTTACAAGTAATGAGCCGTACCGAAGCACATGCAAAAATTTTGGCTGAGGAATTACAATGCAGTTACAGCAACTACAATGGCAAAACTAATATGGATGCTGATTTATACATTGTAGCCATAAATGATGGAACATTGTTTGACTTAAATAAATCGTTTCAATTAGGCGATAAAATAATTGTGCATACTGCAGGTTCGGTTACAAAAGATGTTTTAGAAAAAATATCTAGCAATTACGGAGTGTTATATCCTTTTCAAACTTTACGAAAAGAAACGACAACATTGCCTGTAATTCCTATATTAATTGATGCAAATAACGAAGAAACCTTTGTAGCATTAGAAAAATTTGCAGCAACAATAAGCCCTACAGTTATCCGGAGTGGAGATGAACAACGTATAAAAATGCATGTTTCTGGAGTGGTAGTAAGCAATTTTACCAATCATTTATATGCTTTAGCAGATGATTTTTGTAGAAAGGAAGGTATTGATTTTACGTTACTTTATCCCTTAATTAGGGAAACTACGGAAAGAGCCATAAAATATTCGCCAGAGTTAGTACAAACGGGACCAGCATATCGTAAAGATGTATTTACGTTAGATAAGCATTTGAAAACGGTAGCTAGTCATCCCTCTTTAAAATATTTGTACATAAAAATTACAGATAGTATAATGAACTGGCGAAACGCTTAGTGCCAAGGAAATACTATGTCCGTTCTAACTGAGTATGGATCAATAGGTTTACCATTTGCATCAATTGGGTCTCCAACATAAATTTCGTAAGGCATACCTTTTGCGGCTTTCTTGCCATCCTTTAATCTTTCTTTAATAGCATCATAACCTTGGTGTAATAAATTGTAAGGGCCAAAAAAGTGAGCAACCGTTGCACTATCTGTTTTTATTTATTTAATAAACATACCACTAGTCAACTTTGCTGGAGCTTTTGAAACAGCAATTCCTGCCTCAAAAAAATAGGGCGATTTTTGAGTTTTGTACCAAGCCATTGGTTGTGCTATTGGCGTTAGTTTATTTTTTGCTAAAACATCTTTACCAATTTTACCATAAATTATTCCTAATTTTTGCCCAATGCCTTCAATAGTAGCACTGCTATCCTTCATGCAAATAATAATTTTAGGTACAACAATAGTGTCAAAAATATTAATAGGAGGGGCTTTAGCAACAGGGGTTACTTTTATATCTTCTTTAGCAATTGTATCTTTTGCAGTGTTTTTGTTTTTATCATTTTCTTTAGTATTACAAGAAAATAGAATAAAACAACTAGCTACAAAAAATGTAGCAAAATTTTTGGTAACCATAGCTGTAAAATTGAATAAGTAAAATAGAAATTTATTTATAGGAAAGCAAGTATTTTTAATAAGATTTTTCATAATTCGTAATTTAACCTACGTTTGCAATCCGAAATTTGCAGTATGTATAATATAATATTTAAGTTTGAGCAGAAAGGACTAGTACCAATTACACTACAGAACATTCAAGACGGTCAATCGTTATTAGAGGTTGCATTAAAAAATGATATTGATTTGCACCACAATTGTGGCGGCGTTTGTGCTTGCAGCACTTGTCATGTTTATTTGGAAAAAGGCGAAAACCTTGTGGAAGAGCTATCGGATAGAGAAGAAGATTTTATTGATAGGGCGGTAAACCCACGACTAAATTCAAGATTGAGTTGCCAGTGTATATTAAACGACGGTGGTGGAGATATTGTAGTAACCTTGCCCGACCAAACACAGTTTTTAGGAGAATAAGGTAATTAGCTAATGTGATAAT
>JANNWD010000416.1:0-4747 GCA_031408315.1 Bacteroidota bacterium | reverse complement strand
CTTGGGTACGTAAAAAAGTAAAATATTTATCTACCTCTTTCCATTGAATACGATAAGGAGGGGTATTTTCTTTGCCTTTACCTTTATACAAATTAAAGGCATTAAATTTTTTTTCATTTTTTTGGTAGAAGTGTAAAAAATCGAAAAAAGTTTTTTTTATACTTTTTTGCTCGGCATTTAATTGGGCAAAAGTGATAGTACATAAAAATAATAACGATAAGGCAACAATAGTTTTTTTCATCAACAAGTATTTAATTTAAAAAAGAGCAACCAAAAATTGATTGCTCTTTAAGGTTTAATGGTTTATATTTTTTTTTATCTAGCGTAAACACCATTTACACTTACAACAGCGCCAGGCCCACCACCAATACCAACTGGCGGAATAAATAAGGCAACTTCTTTACCATCTACTTTTAAAACAGTTTTACCTGCTGCCATTTCTACACCTTGTTGGTAAAAAGGCATTGGGCTACCCATTGCTCTATTAATTAAATAAGGTTTGCCTAAATCAGTCATTGTACACTCAAATGTGTGCCCACCTGCTACTACTTTTGCAGTAGCTCCTTTAGCATCGTACTTAATATCGAATGTTGCCATTACTGTTGGTGCTTTTTCAAACGGGGTGCCTGCAAATATTTTTGGTCCAAAATAATCGCCTACTGTTTTATTAGTGCTTACAAAACCCATTACTAGTGGGGCTTGCAAAGTATCTGGACGATACAAAATTAATCCACTTGCTGCTTTACCAGCAGGCGTACTTACCATATTGGCTACATGAAAAATTACATTGGGCATTTTGTAATTTTTATCTGTAACACCGGCTACATCAATACCACCTTCCCAAGCCATCCAATCGGTTACGGTTGGATTAACTGCTGTGGTTATTTCTACTTTTGGTGTTTCTTTTTCGCCAGGTTTAGGTGCATCTGGTTTTGGATCGTTATTGCAAGATGCTAAAAAGAATAAAGCAATTGCTGGAATTAGGTTCTTTTTCATTTAAGTTTTTATTTAGTTAATAATTTAAAAGTAGATATAATGATTTGCTCATGCAATACCCTGCAAAGGGTATTTTGTTTGCTCCAGTAAAATACCCTGCAAAGGGTATTGTTAGTCAAGCTATAAATCAAAATCTTTATTGCCTAAACTTAGTAAAATGAATAAATTTTTTTTAGTACTAATCTTTCAATTGGTTAGTACATTAGTAATGGCACAAAAGCCTGCCGACTGGCAAAAAAACTTTCCATCAAAAATTAACTGGTACAAAATATCCGATGCAGGGGTGTTGTTAGTAGCCACTAAAGATGCGTTATACGGCTTATCTCCCGAAGGGCAAGAAATATGGAAAGCAGATGATATTGAAAATATTAAGGAAAGTAATTTAGATATTATTGAAAATACGCCATACATAGTTGTTATAAAATCGGGCCTAATAAAAGGCACTAATAAAGTGGTAGATGTTGTTACGGGTAAAATAGTATTTAACTCTGCCGATAATGGGTTTGCCAATGTAACAAAGAGATTGTATTTGCCAAAAAGCAATAAACTTATATTTTATGGTGTTGGTAATGTAGGCTTAATGCTAATGATGGTAGATTTAAGTACAGGGCAAAAAGTGTGGGAGCAAACAAAAATATTTGAAAAAAATAGTGAGCAAATAGTATCCGAAGCTGGCGAATTAAATGATGCTGTATTAATTGCAACCAACAAACGCATTTATAAGCTAAATAAAGCAACTGGCGAAGAAATGTATAATGTAGATATAAAAAGCGATATACCCGTTGCAGCACCACCTAAAAAGAAAGCAGGAATGTTTGCAGGATTTAAAGCACTTGGAGGCAATAACGAACAAGCAAATGAGTTACAAACCATGACATCGGCCGACTTTTTTCAGCATAAAGATGATAACTCATTTTACTTTTGGAATCAAGATGTACTTACAAAATTTGAAGTGGCAACAGGCAAAGAAATGTGGAAACGTTTTGAATTACCCTCACCTATAGCCTATGTATTACATGATAGCAGAGGCATGTTAATTGCTACTGCCGAAAAAAGACAAGAAGATATTGCAAAAGCAAACAGTGGCGGCGGCGGTTTGCTAGGTAAATTAAAATCTAAAAATGCTTCAGGTAAAAACAGAGCATCCTTATATTTAATAGACCCTACAACTGGTGAACAAAAATGGAATAGCGATATTGATTTAAAAGGCGATGTGTTGGCGTACAAGCTTACGGGTAATAAATTGGTATTAGCTACTCAAAAAGATGATGGCGATAATTATATTAGCATAGCCGATTTAGATGCTGGAAAATCGGTAACAAAAAAACCATTAGGTATTAAAGGCGAAATACAAGACTTGCAAGTAACACCAAGTGGCTTGTATTACAGAACAACCGATCAAATAAATATTTTAGATTTAGAAAGTGGAGATAAAACTTGGAAAAAAGGGTTTAAAGTAAAAAAATGTGTTGGTTATAATGATGAAGGTGGTATTGGATATGTTTGTGCCAATGATATGATTTATAAAGTAGATTTTAATACGGGAGATATGGAAGAGTGGGTAAAAGGTTTGGGTTTTAATAAAGACGAAGATCCAAGCTCATTACAAGTTACAGAAGAAGGTGTTTTTGTTTCATCTAACCAAAATGCCAATTTGTATGGTAAAGATGGCAAACAAATTTATCATACCTACGTGCCAGCTCCAGGAAGAACGTTAACAGGTAAATTATTATCTGGCTTGGGTGGTGCAGCTAGTTTAGCAGTAGGTGCAGCAGGTGCAGCCCAAAGTGCACAACTTAGTTATGCAAAAGGATATTATGGTAGCACAGATCCTTCGTTAGATAATCAAATAAAAGCTAGCAATCAAATGGCAGCGGCAGGTATGTCATCGGCTGTATCAAGCTTTCAAAGTATTAGTAAACGTTTTAATGCTACAAAGCAAGCTAATGGTTTTATTACCATGCTTACCAATTTTGGCAATAGCAACCAAGCAAAAGATGCTGGCATTACCATAGTAGATAAAAAAAGTGGAAAGCGTTTAAACGATTTTTTATTTGGTGATAAAACAAGCCCGGATTATACCATTGATGATTTAGGAAAAGTAGTGTATTATCAATCGGATAATAATACATTGGAAGGATTTAAATTTTAAAGAAAAAAATTTACCCAGATTTTGAAAACATTTAACCGCTGGTAATATCACCAGCGGCTTTTTTATTTCACATCAAAATCAATTACCACCTTCTCTGTTTTTGGATGGCTTTGGCAAGTGAGTATAAAACCTTGTTCAATTTCTTCATGCTCTAAACCCCAGTTTACATCCATTTCTACTTGCCCTTCTAATAATTTTGCTTTGCAAGTGCAGCATACGCCACCTTTGCAAGCATAAGGCAAATCGGCACCTTGGGCAAGTGCAGCATCTAAAATATTACCTTCGTTAAAACTAAGTGCAAAATCAAAACTTCTTCCATCTAACTTAATTGTAATGTTGCTTTTGGCAATAGTATTTTCTGTAGTCTGTGGTCTATTATCTATCGTCTTTTTCTTTACACTGCCAAATAATTCAAAATGTATTTGCTTTTTATCAAGCCCCTCTTTTTCAAAAAAATCTTTAGCACAAAAAATCATTTCGGCTGGACCACAAATAAAAACATCATCAATAATTTTGTAGTTTATTAATTTAGAAAGATGCTTTAATTTTTCTTCGTTAATTCGCCCAAAGCTAATTGTAGCATCCGTTTTTTCTCTGCTTAAAATATTTATAAGTTTAAACCGATTGATGTATTTATTTTTAAGCCCTTCTATCTCTTCAAAAAAAATAATACTGTTCTTATTTTTATTGCTGTATACCAAAGTAAATGTTGAGTACGGCTCTGTGTACAGTGTAGTTTTTATAATGGATAATATTGGCGTAATGCCACTGCCTGCTGCAATGGCCAAGTAATTTTTTTTATGTAGATGATTAAGTGTGGTATTAAATTTTCCACTTGGCGGCATTACATCTAGCACATCGCCTTTTTGTAAAATAGTATTGGCGTATGTTGAAAACACACCTCCATCCACCTTTTTAACAGCTACAGTTAATTTATTTTCGTAAGGTGCTGTACAAATAGAATAGGAACGCCTAACCTCTTCGCCGTTAATTGTTGCTTTTAAGGTAAGGTTTTGCCCTTGCGTAAATACAAAGCTAGCTTGCAGCTCTTGTGGCACATCAAATGTAATTGCCACACAATCGGCTGTTTCTTTATTTACTTCTTTTATTTTTAAGGAATGAAAATGTAGTGACATTATTTTTTCTTTTTTCTTGTAGTTATAGTTCTTCTTACTGCAAACGTATTTTTTGTCTTAGCTATATATACAGGTTTATAAGTTTTTAAAAAATCTTGCAATGTTGTGCCTATTTTTTGTTCTTCCCTTGGTATGTTTAAACCATTATCAACCCACGGAAAATATTTTTTTATTTCGATGAAACTAGATGAGTTATTTCTCACAAATTTCCAAGTAATTCCATTGTCAAGAGATTCGCCAATACTTGTGCTTACACCGCTTACAATAGTTGAATCCATTGACATATTTAAACCATATTGTACTACACATTGCATACTTTTTTTTCCATTTACTAATTGAATATTGCCAACCTGTAAACACTCAATAAATGTAATTGAAGAAAGCGATTCCATTTCTTTAGTTAAAAGCGATGTAAAAGCTTCTTTTCCTCCCGATAATTCAATAATTGTGGGGTGCATATACT
>JANNWD010000415.1:0-1672 GCA_031408315.1 Bacteroidota bacterium | reverse complement strand
CGATCTTTATAAGCGCTTCTATTCACTGAAGGAGTTCACCTGGGGCAAGACGCTGGGATCGGGTGCTGCCATCACGCAGGCCAATCGCGATCCGTTGCTGGGCCGGGTAGCCGGTGCGGATGGTTTGAAGACGGGTCATACGGACGAAGCTGGTTATGGCTTTACGGGATCAGCCGATCAGAATGGTCGTCGGCTCGTCATGGTTGTCGCGGGTCTCAACAGTTTCAACGGGCGGATCACAGAATCGGTCAAGTTCATGGATTGGGGTTTCAAGGCTTGGACCGTCAAGCCATTGTTCCCAAAGGGCAAGCGCGTCGAGACGGCTGATGTACAGTTGGGCGATGCTGCAACCGTTGGCCTCGTCGCGCCGCGAAATCTCGCTGTCACTTTACCCGCCGGTGCGGCGGCGAACATGACGGTGAAAGTGGTCTATGACGGGCCGGTCAAAGCACCGATCAAGGCAGGGCAGCATATTGCTAACCTTGTTGTCACAACGCCTGAAACGGGACCGCAGACAATGCCGCTTGTTGCAGAAACTGGCGTTGGCGAGGCTGGATTCTTTGGGCGGCTGTGGGCTGGCATAAAGTCGCTTGTCGGGGCGTGACGCGCGGCAGGTTCATTACGCTTGAAGGTGGCGAGGGGGTCGGTAAGTCAACGCAGGCAACGCAGTTAGCGGATGCTTTGCGAGCGCGCGGAATTGATGTTGTCGTGACGCGCGAGCCTGGCGGAACGGCGGGCGCGGAAGTAATCCGCGACCTGCTGATGACCGGTAGCGAAGACCGCTGGAGCGCGCGGGCGGAGGCGTTGCTATTTGCGGCAGCGCGGGCCGATCATGTCGAGAAAGTCATCAGGCCAGCGCTCGAACGCGGCGCGTGGGTGATCTGTGACCGGTTCATCGATTCAACGCGCGCGTATCAGGGCGGGGCGGGGGGTGTTTCGGATGACGAGATACTTGCCTTGCATAAGGTTGGCAGTGACGGATTGATGCCGGACCGGACGCTGCTGATGTGGCTTCCCCTCGAAGAGGCAGCTTCTCGCGCGTTGGATCGGGATAACGGACGCGGTGACAGATTTGGCGATAAAGGGCCCGAGTATCACGCGCGATTGATGGTGGCATTCGAAAATTTTGCTTTGGCAGACCCCCAGCGCATTCGGATAGTCAATGTCTTGGGCACAACAGAGTATGTGACCGATTGCCTGCTTGATGCATTAAGCGAGCTTCTGTGACTCTCCACGGCCGAGAGACCCAAATCGCCACGTTCCGCGCCGCAATGGCGGGGGAACGGATGCATCATGCCTGGCTGCTGGCGGGGCCGCGCGGGGTGGGGAAAGCAAGCTTTGCTAATTTTGCAGCCCGATTGATCCTGAATGCCAGCGACCCCGCTTCACAAGGCGCAAGCCTGATCGAGGCGGGGAGTCACCCCGATTTCAGGCGGCTTGAACGGTTGCCCAACGAGAAGACCGGCAATATCGCGCGGAATATTACGGTCGACCAGGTCCGGCTCCTCCGCGCTATGTTTGCAACGGGCACGTCGATCAGCGACCGGCGTATTATCATCATCGACAGCATCGATGATATGGAGCGGGGCGCGGCGAACGCCCTCCTTAAAAGCCTCGAGGAACCACCCCCGAGCACGATTTTTCTGCTTGTGAGCCATCAGCCTGGGCGGTT
>JANNWD010000414.1:0-2285 GCA_031408315.1 Bacteroidota bacterium | reverse complement strand
GATGAATAAATTTTGGAACTTAATACCTAAAGTGCAACCTAGTGCAAATATTGGTGTACGTTTCTTTTATAGTGATGCAGATTATACCGCATTAAATTTAGCTGCTGGTGGCATTATGGCTATGCATAGTGATATGAAATTCTTGAAATTTACAAAATCTGCAACAACACATTATACTAATGCAGAGGTAGATCCAGGTGGAGGTCAGCCTGCTGTTACAGCTGGTACTGCCTTTTATTTAGGATGGACAAACACTGATGGTGTTGAAGCTGGTGCTGACCCTATTAACCAAGCACAGTTTGATGTAACCTCATTCTCTGGCGGCGGTGGTGGAGCTTCTTTAACTAATCCATTACCAATATCAGTTAACTACTTAACAGGCAACAAACAAGGCACTAACCACAATTTAAATTGGAAAGTAACTTGTACAAGTAGCCCAAGTGCAACAATGGTATTAGAGCGTAGTGCAAATAACAGAACGTTTACAAGTATTACTAGCATAACTGCAGATGCAATACGTTGTGCTCAACCATTTAACTATACAGATGCTAGCCCATTAGCTGGTTTAAATTACTATCGTTTACGCATTACCGATGCTTATGGTAAAGTAACGTATAGCAATACTATAGCGATGGTTAATAAGCAAACAGGTATTGATATTGTAGGTATTGCACCAAACCCTGTAACAAGTGGTGGTGTTGCAATATTAAATGTTGCAAGTGCACAAAAAGGTTTAGTACGTATTGTAATTACAGATGTTACTGGTCGTCAGTTAATGGTACAAACAGAGGCAATAATTGCAGGTAGCAATCAATTACCGTTGAATGTAGCTAAGTTGGCAGCAGGAAGCTATCAAGTAACTGCTATTACCGATGATGGTAAATCAACAAGCGTACGATTTATAAAACAATAGTTTTTCCTCTTTGTTATTTCAACGATAGGAGAAATGTAAACAAATAATAAAAAGGCTGCTCAACTGGGCAGCCTTTTTTATATGTATAAATTTAAAAATGTGTAAAAAAAGTAATAAAAATTTAATATCACCCATTTGGGGGATGGAAAAAAGTGTTATTTTACAAAATAAACTTAAAGCATGAGAAAAATTTACCTATTTTTTATTGGAATTATATTCCTTTTCATTTCAATTTCAACTAAATCGCAGGTTACTGTTATAAACCCAGCTAATGTTGGGCCTACACCCTTAACCGCAACTTACCCAAGTTTGGCTGCTGCCGTTACTGATTTAAATTTAAAAACAACCATTACTGGTCCAGTAACAATATCACTAACCGCCGGCAACCCACAAATAACCCCGGCGGCCGGCTACGCCATTACGGCTATTTTAGCTGGTGCTTCGGCTACCAATACCATTACTTTTGAAGGTAATGGAAACACCATAACCGCATTTACACCACAAGCAGCAGGGCTTCTAAACGATGGGATTTTTAAAATTATTGGCGCCGATTTTATTACCATCCAGAATTTTATTATGCAAGAAAATGCTGCCAATACTACAACAGCTGCAGCATCAAATAATATGACGGAATGGGGTGTTGCTTTATTAAGGGCATCTCTAACTGATGGTGCACAAAATAATACCATACAAAATAATACCATTTCATTAAATAGAATATACCGTAATACCTTTGGTATTTATAGTAATGTTAGACATTCAGCTACCGCACCAACTACATCTGCAGATATTACTAGTGTAACGGGGTCAAATTTTAGCAATAAAATATATACAAATAGTATCAGTAATGTTGGTTATGGTATTGTAATTATAGGATCTGCTACTGCTGTTCAAATGGATAATGGAAATGATATAGGCGGTAGCTCTGCTGCAACAGGGAATACTATTACAAACTGGGGGGGGAACAGTACTGCCTTGTCTGGTTACACAAGCGTTACAGCTAGTAGTTTTTGTATTCAGGCTAATCACCAAATTAATGATAATATTGCTTACAATACTATAAATAGTGCAACGGTTACTGGGGCAACTTTTACTTTTGGTGGTATTCTTAAAAATTTCTCTGCTGGGCAACCCAGTGGTACATTTACATCTACTATTAGCAACAATTCCACAACACTTTCCAGTGCTAATTTAAGTGGGCAAATGCAAGGAATTAATAGTAGTGGCATTACCCCAGCGCTAAGTACAGCTACAATAAACATTACTAATAATACTTTTTTAAATTGTTCAATAAGTGGAGCTAGTACCACATCCCTCTTTTTTGGAATTGCTAACTCTTCAATAGTTGGTACATTAAATATTACGGGAAATA
>JANNWD010000413.1:0-3013 GCA_031408315.1 Bacteroidota bacterium | reverse complement strand
GGTCAATCTCAGTCGATGACAGTGCACCGGCCAGTCAAGCCGTCGCATCGGTCGATGCCTCGTCTCCGCAGGTGTACAATAAGCCGAAATGGATAACTACTCTTTGGAGCCGTAAATGGCTGATCGCATTGGCGACCATCGTCGTCCTTACGCTCGCCTACATGACATTCCGACATTTCAAGGGAACTTCGGTCACCGTCGACTTCGTTGCGCGCGCCGATCTCGTCGAAACAGTTGTGGCGAGCGGCCATGTCGAGTCACCGTTCCGCGTCGAAATTAGCAGTCAGATCGCCGGGACTGTGGTGTCTGTGGCTGTCCAAGAGGGGGAGACGGTCCGTGAGGGACAACCGCTCATTTTGCTGGCGGCGGATGAACTGCAAAGCTCGGCGTCCCAGGCACAGGCGGCAGTGGCTCAAGCCGAAGCGCATGTTCGCCAGCTTAGCGAATTGTCGCTGCCCCAAGCCATTGAGGCGCAAAACTCAGCAGCGTCGAGCCTGCTTGCCACGCAGCAAATTTTCGACCGAACATCGGCGCTAATGGTGAAGGGATTTGTGACCCGCGCCTATTTCGATGACGTCAAAAAGAACCGTGATGTTGCCCGCACCCAAGTTGCAATTGCCGCTGCTCAAGTTCGTAGCGCGCGAGCTGGCGGGAGTGCGTTTGCAACCGCGCAGGCTGATCTGGCGCAGGCAATGGCAGGTGCGTCGGCTGCAACATCGCGGCTCGCCTACACCACAATATCGGCACCGCGCGCTGGCATTCTGATCAGCCGAACGGTTGAGCGGGGGACAGTTGTGACACCGGGTGTGTCGTTGATGGTGCTGTCGCCGAAGACCGCAACGCAGATTGTGCTGCAAATCGACGAGCGCAATCTGGGGAAGGTCGCCGTCGGGCAACAGGCACTTGTCTCAGCCGATGCCTATCCAAATCAACAATTTGCCGCGATCATCACGTTTATCAACCCCAGCGTGGACATCGCGCGCGCGTCGGCAACGGTCAAACTCACTGTCCCAAACCCGCCTGCCTATTTGCGGCAGGATATGACGGTATCGGTCGATATCGAGACCGCGCGGAGGAACGCGGTAGTTTCTCTTCCTGTAATTTCGATTCATGACGCTCGAACGTCTACGCCGTGGATTATGACGGTCGAGAGTGGTCGCGCCGTGCGCCAAAATGTTCGCCTCGGCCTTCAGGGGAATAACCGGATTCAAATTCTCAGTGGTATTAAACCTGGATCAATGGTCATCCCCGTCGCAGCGACGATCACGGCGGGCGCGCGCGTCAGCCCGGTCACAAAATGAACAAGGTTTTGCCATTCGAATGGATCGCAGCAATCCGGTTTCTGCGCGAGGGACGAATGCAAACTGCCTTCATCATTCTGGGCGTCACTATCGGGGTCGCCGTTATCGTCTTTATGTCGGCGCTGCTATCGGCGCTGCAAGTCAATTTCCTGAAGCAGGTCCAGACGTCGATTGCACAGGTAGAGCTCTTGCCACTCGACCAGATCGCCCGGCCCCTCCGGGGCTCCGAAAAAAGCATTGAAGACGCAGCGGTCCAGCGGCCCGCGCAACGAGTTGTGTCGATCGACCAATGGCAGACAATACGTGACAGCGTTGCACATATGCCCGGTGTCCTGATCGCCGCGCCCACTATGTCGGGATCGGCGCTCGTTACACGTGGTGACGCCAGCCGCGCTATCAGCGTGTCGGGCGTGGAACCCGATACTTATTTTAAGATCATCCGTATTACCGACTTCCTCGTGGCGGGAAAGGCAACATTCGCTAGTGATGAAATTATGGTCGGCACCGATCTTGCCACGAACCTTGGTGCCAGCCTTGGCGACAAAGTCCGCTTGCGCGCAGCTTCGGGCAATGCGGTGATCCTGCGCATCACAGGGCTGTTCGATTTCGGGAACAAGGCCGCCAATGAGCGCGTCAGCTTCGTAGCACTTCGCACGGCGCAGTCATTGCTGGGTCAAGCAGGAGCCGTGACGACAATCGAGATCAAAACCGCAGATGTTTTCGCTGCGGAGCGGATAGCCCGACAGATTGCGGCGGCTCATCCCGTCAAAGCAGAAAGCTGGATCGCAACGAATGCACAGTTCTTTAGCGCACTCAGTGCGCAGCAATTGTCGAGCACTCTGATACGCGCCTTTGTCGGCATATCCGTCGCTTTCGGTATCGCTGCTGTGCTCGTCGTCTCAGTGATTCAGCGGTCGAAGGATATCGGCATCATGCGCGCGATGGGAACGACGCGCGGGCAAGTGCTGCGCATTTTCCTCATCCAGGGTGGCATATTAGGATTTGTCGGTGCGGTGGTCGGCTCTGCGGTCGGCATTGGCGGCCTAGCCTGGTTCCACAGCCTGATCCGCCAGGCCGACGGAACCGAGCTGTTTCCGTTCCTGATCGAACGGCAGATAATTGCCATAACGCTGGTGATCGCAACGCTCACCGGGCTGTTAGCGGCAACGGCGCCTGCGCTCCGCGCGGCACGGCTTGATCCCGCCGTCGCAATCCGTGGCTAGCGCGGCAACTCAAGTGCCGGTCCTGCTTTTGGAAGGCATAAGGCGGTCTTATAGCATTGGCATGCCGTCGGAGATCGAAATCCTGCACGGCATCGACCTCGACCTGCATCACGGTGAGTTTCTCGCGTTGATGGGACCGTCAGGTTCGGGAAAGAGCACGTTACTCAATATCATCGGCTTGCTTGATCGCCCGACGGCAGGTCATGCATTTATTAACGGAGAGGACACGTCGAACCTTGGCGATACCGCGCTTACGCGGCTGCGCGGCCATGCGATCGGATTTGTGTTTCAGGAACATCATTTGATCTCGGCCTTCACCGCCCTGGAAAATGTGATGATGCCGATGATCGTGGATCGCGGTCACAGCAGCGCTGCTATTATCCAGCGCGCGACCGAACTGCTTACCAGAATGGGTCTCGCGCATGTCGGCAATCATTTGTCTGCGAACATGTCGGGCGGTGAACAGCAACGCGTGGCGATTGCCCGCGC
>JANNWD010000412.1:0-14716 GCA_031408315.1 Bacteroidota bacterium | reverse complement strand
TAAGCGTAAAGTTATCCGTGGTGGTAGCTGGAAAGATGTTGGTAACAGATTACAATGCGGTACAAGAGATTATGAGTATCAAGATACATCAAAATCTTACATTGGTTTCCGTTGTGTAATTGATTTACCAGCAGTAACAAGAAAAGGTAAGTAAAATAATATACCTCTTTTATAATTCACCTTTTCATCTCCTTTAGAGAAGAATTTAAGGTGAGGTAAAAAAGAAAAAAAATTATTAACGAGGTCTACATTTTCCAAAAAAAATTAAAATTTTAACTACGAGAGTATTTTTAAAGCGTCATCTTCTTATTTAACAAAATTGTAACTACGTATATACAATATATATGTGCTGCAAAAGGTTTATAAAAAATGATGTTTTGATAGGTACACTCCTATATAAACTTTGTAAAACAAACATTAACAACCCCATCTAAAACTTAAATTTTATGGCAGGACGTCTTATTGACCGAATCTTAAACATTGGTGTATCAGCGGCAGCGGTACCAGTACTTTACGGAGCATTACAGAAAATTTTGCATTCACCTGATGCAGATTTTTGGCTTAAAGTTGGATTATTAACAGAGTGTGCAATTTTTGCAGCTTATGCGTTACTATATGTTGTTTCTCCGCCGCCAGAGGCAGCAATACCTGTTGCGGCAAAAATTATGGGAGATAGTCCATTGAAAAATATGGATAAAATGTTGATGGAAGCAGATATTACACCAACTAGCCTTAAAAAATTAGGCGAAGGTTTTAATAAATTAGGTACTAGCGTATCTGGCATTAGCGATGTAAGCGATGTAGTAAAGAGCACTAGCGATTTTGGTGCAAAAACTAAAGAAGCTACAGCCGCAATAGGCTCTATGGCAACAGCATTTAATGCAAGTGCAGCTACCATGACTAGTTTTAACAGTGCTAGCGAAAGTGCCAAAGGCTTTCATGAGCAAGTACAAGTGTTAACTAAAAACCTTGGTTCGTTAAATACTATTTACGAGTTAGAATTAAAGGAAAGTAATAATCACTTAAAAGCATTAAACAGCTTCTATGGCCAAATGGCACAAGCTAGCCAAGCAATGATGGCAAGTGTGGATGATGCACAAAAAGCAAAAGAACAAATTGGTACTTTAGCAACTAATTTAACTAAGTTAAATTCAGTTTATGGCAACATGCTAAGTGCAATGCAAGGAAGATAATAACGGTTTGCAGTTTTGGGTTTACAGTTTAAGTAAGCAAATTTGCTTCATTTAAACTTCTAAACCCTAAACTCCTAAACTTTCTAAACTAACTTAATTAATTAACAACCGTAAATTAACAATACTATGGCTTTACCTAAAGAGCCCAGGCAGAAGATGATTAACATCATGTATTTGGTACTAACAGCATTGTTGGCACTAAATGTATCGGCGGAAATTTTAAATGCCTTTAAAGTGGTAACAAAAAGTATGGATAGGTCAAACTCAAATTTGACTGCATCTTCGGAAGAAATTTATGCTTCATTTACCGCTGCTATGACAGACCCTAAAAATAGGGATAAGGCAGTAATTTTAAAACCAAAAGCAGATTCTATTAAAGCTGAAACAGATAATTTATTAAAAATAATTAATCAATATCGTTCAGAAATAATTACAGAAGCAATACCTAGCGAAGGCGGAGGTGTTAAAAAAGAAGATAATTTAGATATTGGAACCCATGTAATGGAAAAGGGTGGTGGAGAAGCCATCTTTAATGCAATCAAGAATTATCAGCAAAACGTAGAACGTATTCTTGGTAAATCATTTGTTGCAGTTTTCCCAAAAGGAACACCTTTATTTGATTCCTCTGTAACAGATTCCAAATCGTTAGTTACTAAACAATTTAGAATGCAACCCGTTTTAGCTAATTTAACTATGTTTAGTAAAGTTATTAATGATGCTAAAAACACTGAATCTCAATCTATTAAGTACTTGTTCAGTCAAATGGACGCTGTAGTTGTTAGATTAAATAAATTTGAACCGTTAGTTTCTTTAAGTTCAAGCTATTTAATGCCTGGTGAAGAAATGACTGTACAAGCAGGTATGGGTGCATTTAATGATGAAGTTAAGCCCACAATTTCTATAAATGGCTCTGGAATTTCTACTGGTCCTAATGGAGTTGCCGAAACAAAGTTTAAAGTAAATAATAGTGGTTCAGTTAATGTAGTAATAAATTTTAAAGATCCAAATACTGGAGAACCTAGGAGTATTAACAAATCTATACCATACACAATTGGCGTACCAGGTGGTTCTGCTATTATGCTAGATAAGATGAATGCATTTTATATTGGGTTGGAAAATCCAATTACAATCGGTTCTCCAAAAGGTTGGGATAAGACTAATGTAAGTCCTTCAGGTTGTACACTTAGTGGTTCAAACGCTAAAAGAACAGTAACTGTTACAACTCCAGGAACTGCAAGTATTACAGTTAGTGCTGAAGGCTCACCTCCAACTACTTATCAGTTTAGAGTATTAAGAGTGCCAGATCCCGTATTCAAAATTGGAGATGGTAAACCTCGTCAACCAACTGTATCATTAAAAAATCAACAGTTTGTAAGAGCAGAATTAGAAAATTTTGTTTATGACACTAAATTTAGTATTGTGAAAGCTACTGTATATTTTTCTGGTGCAGGTTTTGCATCTACACAAATTGGTACAATAAATGGAAATGGTTTGGGTGGAATTAGTGCTTTGTTGCAAAGATGTCAACCAGGCTCATCAATTACATTTGATGCTGTTACAGTTAGTGGCCCAGGTGGAACTAGAGTTATTGACGGAAGAACGTTTACTTGTTATTAATTAATTAGGATTTTAATTCATCAAAAAAGATGACCATGAATAAGTATATAAAATATGTAGTGTTGGTGTTGTGCTTAGGCATTTTTACTGTAAATGTAGCTGAAGCTCAAAAGAAAAAAGCTAAGCCTCGTACTGCAACTAAAAGAGCTCCTGCAAAAAAAGGTGCCAAGGGTAAAAAGAATGTAAAAGTTACCAATGCTAATACAGTTACAGATGCTGTGGCACAAGCTGCTGCACCTGCTGCACCTGTAGAGGATAGTTTACCTATACCGGTTATAAAAAAATCTTTACGACCAAATGAAGCTGTTGAAACTTCTAACTTAAAGGACAGAACACCTTTACCTTATGAACATTTAAGAGCTGAGGATGCACTTTTTCGTCATGTAATTTGGAGAGAGATTGACTCTAGAGAGAAATTAAATCTGCCATTTAGATATTCTGCAGATGAAAACAATGGTAATCAACGTTTTATATCTATTCTTTTGAAAGCTATTCAAGATAAAGAGGTTACTGTTTTTGATGCAATGGATGATCGTTTTACCACTCCAATGACAATTGGCGAAGTTGGTAGAAAATTAGGTGGAGATACAGTACCAGTTCCTCAGTTTGACAGTAATGGTGTTCAAACAGGCGTTATTTACAAAAGAAATGAAATCAACCTTGATTCTTTCTATAAGTTTAGAATTAAAGAAGAAGTGATTTTTGATAAAGAAAGTTCTCGTTTATTTTGGAGAATATTAGCTATTGCACCTTTAAAGCGTATAAGAATTGAATCTCAAGGTTTAGATTTAGGCGAAACAGAATTGTTTTGGGTATATTATCCTGATATGAGACCAGTTTTTGCTAAATATGAAATATACAACGGTAAAAACTTTGGAACAAGAATGAGTTGGGAAGAACTATTTGAAGGAAGAATGTTTTATGGTAGAATTATAAAAAGCACTATAGACAACCCTTACGACAGATTTATTAAAAATTATCCTGGTTTAACAGATTATCCAATTTTACAATTGTTAGAAGGTGAAAATATTAAAGAAAAAATATTTAACTACGAACAAGATTTGTGGAGTTACTAATCTTAACTAATAAAATTTTAAACGCCTCGATTTTTTCGGGGCGTTTTTGTATTCTATACCTTTTAGTACAGTTATAAATCAGTTTATGCCATTTGTAAATTAAATGTAATCGTTTAAAAAATACCCTTAATAGGGTATGTACTATTAAACAAATAGCTGTATATTTGTCTTGGTTTTTCATAGGATATTGGATTTTAAACGGGGCAGGATTTCTATCCAAGCCCTTTTTTTATGCCCATAAACCAAAGCCAAGGGCCTCAAAAAAATTTAAAATATAAATACCTATAATAAAAACAGGTAGTACTACCTATAAAATAAATACTTACATTAATGATATTTGTCCTAGGTTTTTCATAGGATATTGGATTAAAACGGGGCAAGATTTCTATCTTAGCCCCTCTTTATTTGGCAAACGTATTTTTTAGTAAACTAGCTCTCTTTTTTCCAACAACCTCAGCCAACTCATCCTCGGTTTTTTCTTTTATTTGTTTAAGCGATTTAAATTTTTTCAATAATAAATCAATGGTATTTTTCCCAATGCCTTCAATTTGCTCTAACTCATTATTAAATGCTCCTTTGCTACGTAAATTTCTATGAAAAGTAATTCCAAACCTATGCACTTCATCTCTTACTCGGCGAATTAATTTCAGGCTTTCGCTATCCCACGGTAATTTTATAGATTGTGTATCTCCCGGAAAAAAAATCTCTTCTTCGTTTTTTGCTAAGCCAACAACGGTTGTTGTGTTAGGTAAGTTTAAATTACGAACACTTTCCATTGCAGCACTTAATTGCCCCTTTCCGCCATCAATAATAATTAGTTGCGGCAAAGGCTGTTGTTCGTTTAATAAGCGTTTGTATCGTCTAAAAACAACTTCCGTCATACTGGCAAAATCGTTAATGCCTGTTACAGTTTTAATTTTAAATCGGCGATAATCATTTTTACTAGGCTCTCCATTCTTAAAAACGACACAAGCCGCCACCGGAAAACTTCCTTGAAAATTAGAGTTATCAAAACACTCAATATGCAAAGGCGTAGCGGTTAATTGTAAATCTTTTTGTAGTTGTATTAACACTTCATTTTTTTGAGTAGCCGACTTATCTTCTAAATTCAGCATTTTCTTCTTAATCAACTCAAACTTAAAATGATTTACATTTTTTTGTGACAGTTGCAATAATTTTAATTTGTCGCCACCTTTTGGTATGGTAAGTAAAATATTAGGCTCTATATAATCAATTTCAAAAGGAATAATTAATTCTTTGGCTTCACTTTCGTAATGTAAGCGTAAATCGCTAATGGCAAATGATAATACCTCTGCAGCAGTTTCATCTAGCTTTTTTTGCAAAAGAATTGTTTTTGTTTTTATTATAGTTCCATTGCTTACCGCTAAATAATTTACATAAGCTGTATTTCCTTCTTCTAAAATAGTAAAAACATCAACAGTTCCTATTTTAGTATTTACAACTGTATTGTGTGTTTGATAATTTTTCAATCGTTTAATCTTCTTTTTAACAATTTCTGCTTTTTCAAAATTCATTTCAATAGCATGTTGTTGCATTTCGGTTTTAAAATGCTGAATTACTGGTTGTAAATTGCCTTTAAGAAAATGTGTTAACTGTTGTAATTCGTTATCGTAATCTGTGGCAGTTTGCAATCCCTCACATGGCCCCTTGCAATTGCCTAAATGATACTCTAGACAAACCTTAAATTTTTTTGCTTCAATATTTTTATTGGTTAGGTTTAGTTTGCAAGTACGTAATAAAATAGTTTGTTTAATAAAACTCAATAATTCTTTTACCGAACTTACCGAAGTGTAGGGGCCAAAATATTTTGAGCCATCTTCAATTTTTCTCCTTGTTAAAAATACTCTAGGAAACGGTTCTTTTTTAATAACTAAATAAGGATACGTTTTATCATCTTTTAAATCAATATTAAACTTTGGTTGATATTTTTTTATTAAAGTATTTTCTAAAAGAAGGGCTTCGTTTTCGGTATTTACAATGGTAAACTCAATACGCTTAATTCTGTTTACTAACTCAATAGTTTTATAGCTTACTTTATTTTTGGTAAAATATGAGCTTACTCTTTTGCGTAAATGCTTTGCTTTACCTACATAAATTAATTGATTTGTAGCATCGTAATATTTATATATGCCAGGCAGTGTAGGAATGGTGTTAGCTAATATCGAAAACTCTTGTGGTGTCATTTATTAATTTAAAAAAATACTTTTCACAGCAGAGATGTGTGAGTTAAAAGAATTTACGCAGAGGTTAAAAACTCTTTTGCGTAAACTCCCCGTTCTCCTTTTCTTTGCGGCGATAGTCCTAAAAATCCCAAACAATTTTTACTTCTTTATCAATTACAAAACTTCCATCGGCATTGCTGGTTAAATAAACCATTTTGCAATTGGCATCGCTATTCCAAGTAAGTTGTGTTGTTTTATTGCCTTGAGATTTAATGATAAATATTCGTTTTACATTACTTGTTTTTGCATCTACATAAACCGTCCAACTCTTTAGTGTTAATGTATCGGGCAATTTTTTTACAGGCTCATACGTAAAGGTTACTGCACCTAAGCTTTGATCTACAAAATTCTTCTCTAAAAATAATTGGTTCAAATTTGTAGAATCAATTTCTGGTATAAGAAATTCATTTATAGCGGTTGGTAACTCTTCAATTTTTAACCAACTACTATCTTTTTTTTCTCCAACCATATTATACTGAATAGGGTTAACTCCTTTTTCTTTAATGGAATACAATTGCCCTTTAATGTAAGTTGTTACAGGAAAAAAGCGTTGCTTTGCTAAAGAATCGGCTGTAACTATGTTTGAGGCTACGGATACTTTTTTTTCGTTATTGCTACAACTGTATACTACTATTGTAAAGCAATACAGAATGATTGATGCTAATTTCATTTTTCAAAAATAAACTATACTTGTGTAAATAAAAAACTGGAAAAGTTTACGCTTTTCCAGTAAGTATGATAAAGAAGATATTATGCTAGTTAAAAACTCTTTGATACACCAACTTTAAATCCAATGTTGTATAATTTTTCTGTAACGGCTATATTTTTATTGTAGGTAGAAAATAATTGATATCTAAATTGAGGGCCAGCTAAAAAATTAATATCACCAACTTTGTAATTAATGTAAGCTTCTGCCGCTGTGTTCATATTCCATTTTCTTAGTAATGATCCTTCATTTACATAATATTTTCTATCTGATGAAATAACATTTGGTTTACCCCCAAAAATATAGGTTGGTTGCAATGAACCTCCTACAAATACATCAAAATTTGTTTTATCTAACAACTTAAAATATGCCCCAAGTGGAATAGAAATTTGATAAGTAGTATTATGAACTTTGTCTATAGCATTACTATTATTGGCAATATAGCTAGATAAAGAGGTATATTCAATAGCTTGTGTGGTGCCATTAATTGTGGCTAAAGTAGTTGGAGATGGATGGCTAGTTATATTACCCGTAATACCATAGTTAGTTAAATTTAATTGCAAACCTGCTTTTAGCTTTATACGTTTTGATGAAGCGTAGGCAACATTAAAACCAGTTTCTAAATTTAATGCAGCATTGTTTTTCATGGGATTAGTAGCATCTAAATTTGTTGTGGGTAATGGTCCGTTATTTGCTGAAAATGGATTTGCATCATACTTTGGACCTGCATTTAATGTTCTATAACCTATACTTGGTGTAGCATAAAACTCCATACTGGCTTTTTCTTTCCAACTTTTTTTCTTAGGTTTATTTTGATTAGCCAAATCTTGTACTGCTAGTTTTTCAGTTGGTTTATTAGTTTGTATTTGGGCTAACGTTTTTTCTAAGCTATTAATTTTATTTTCATTTTGTAGTTTAGGTGCTAAAACTTCTTCTATAGTTATACCTTCATTTGAGGTAATTGTATTATCTATTATGTCCTTGTTAGAGCTGTTTAAATTATCGTTTTCTATTGCTGCTACATCATCCTCATTACTAGATATACTTGTTTTAGTAGTAGTAGTTAGCTTATTAAAAGTAGCGTTAGTTTTTATTTTTTTATTGCTTTTTGAAATATTATTTACGGCAATAAATAATTTAGTTGCGTTTTTATTTTTACTAGTGTACTCGTTTTTATCTTGTAAAGATTGACTTGAAGTAGCATTTGTACCATTTGTTGATGGTTGGCTTAATGAAACAATAGTATTACTTTTTACATCATCAGCATTTATTGGAGTAGTTGTATTTGTTTTTGATGGTAGCGGTTGAGTGTTATTTTTATTTTCTAAACCAGCATAATTAATATCGTCTGTAGTAGTGTTTTTTATAGAAGCTAAATCGTTATTAGATGTTGTTGTATTTACATATCCCACAAATAAAACGCCTGTAAGCAAGAATAGGCACATTAAAACAGACGGCCATTTACGGCTAGGGTGTAAATCGTTGTAAATGCTGTGCCAAACTCTTTTTGAAGGAATCATTTTAAAATCATCAGCACTTTCCTTTACAAAGCGTTCAAAATTATCAGTATAAATTCTCTTTTCCATTATTCACAAAAAATCAGTTAGGTAATGCAATGATTTATCTCGGTGCTACAGCAGCTTGATAAACTATTTTTTCTTTTGGTTTCAGTATAATTTTTTTTCTTATCAAAATTTCTTCTAGCATAGCTTTTGCTCTTGTGTACTGGCTTCGGCTAGTACTTTCTTCTATATCTAATAATACGCTTATCTCTTTATGACAAAAACCTTCAATAGCATAAAGGTTTAAAACCGTTCTATAACCCAATGGCAATAAACGTATACATTCTACTACTTGCTTTGCTTGCATTATTGAAGGAATCATATCTTCTCTAATATGCATTCCGTTGGCATAAGCAATATCTAAACTATCCGAAAACTTCTTGTTCTTTTTTAAAAGATTAATACAAGTGTGTACAACAATTCTTCTTATCCAGCCTTCTAAAGAACCTTCGTTTCTATATTGAAACATTTGTGTAAATACTTTTACAAAACCTTCCTGCAACATATCCTCTGCATCCTCTCTGTTTTTGCCAAAACGATAACACACACCCAACATTCGTGGGCTAAATCTATTATATAATGCTTCCTGTGCCGATGCATTATTTTTAAGACATCCAGCTATCATTAGCTCTTCCGTCATATGTATTGCTTAGTTTCCTTAAAAATAAGACAATTTTATTTGCTTTTATGCTGCTTAGTAAAAAAGGACCAAATTTTAACATTTAGCCCTTTGTAAAATAGAAGTTATTGAAAATCAGCATTTTAAAAAATTGTTCGTAAAGCCAGGCTAAAACTTCTACCAGGTGCACTAAAGCCAGAGGCAAAATAGCGGTAGTTTTTATCAAAAATATTTTCCACACTAACTTGTATATTAAGCTGTTTTAAAACTTTAATGTTGGCTTTTATATTAGTTGTTAACCAGCTTGGCATGCCAGCTGCTGTAGCATATTGTGCATTATCTTCTCCATCTGCATTGTAATCAGTAAGTTTTTTCCAACCATTGTACAACAAATAAAATTCGGCATTAACTTTTTTATGCTGAAAAGTAATACTTGTTTTTCCAATTAATGGTGGAATATGATCTAATGGTTTGCGGCTTACCTTTTTGCTCACTAAGCTATATGTTCCATCGGCTTGTTTTTCGTAAACGGTAGAGTTTTTGGTATTATCTGTAATAAAATAACCTTTTGTGTATGTTAGTGTACTGCTAACTGTTAGTTGTTTAACTATTTCGGCATTTATACCTGCACTAAATCCGTATATATTTGCTTTGTTGGCATTTTGATTGGCTAACACTTGGCTTTTTACTCCTTGATACGTTATAGAATCTTGTCCATTTAATTGGTAAGGTGCCTTTACAATAGCATTTCTAAATAACGAATAAAAGCCCGTTAGTTCCACATTTACTTTAGTAGCAATTAATTGATTGTAGCTAACATCAATGTTATAAGTATATTCAGGTTTAATATTGCCATTGGGTACTATTACTTGCTTTGCCGCTGTGCTGCTCTCAAAAACTTTGGCTAAATCATCAATATTAGGAGCTCTAAAAGCAGATGAAATTGAACTTTTTAAAGTAGCCTTTTTAGAAAAGTTGTACACCAAGCCTACATTACCCGTAACTGCAAAATTGTTTTGTAGTACAACAGTATCTGGTAACCTAAAAAATGAGTTATCTAATACGTTACTTTTTAAACGTACTTTTTGAAAACGAATACCATCATTTAGTATTAATTTTTTATTATTAAAAAGATAGGTGTGTTGTGCATATACGCCAAAATTATTCATCGTATTATCTCCATCTGGGTAACGAGTGTCTAATTTGCTAATAAAACCAGTAATTAAATTTTTACGAATAGCTGTAGATTTTACATTATTTAACTGCATATCCACACCAACAACTAGTTCATTATTTTTCCAGTTTTTTATGGCGTTTATTGTAGAACCAATTACATTTATTTTTTCTACCCTACTATCAAACCTGTCATATCGTCTATACTCTCTTGTTTGCCTACTTTCTTCAATTGCTTGATAACTAATATTAGCTTTTATACTGGTAAAAAATCTTTTTGTAATGGCTTCAAAAGCATAAATACCCATTACTCTTTTTTGTGGACCATAATACCACTCAGCATAGCGTAATGTAGTGCCAATGCTGCCGCCAAAGTCTCTAATATCTTGCAATCTATCGTATCTGGGTACATTATTAGTAGTAGATAATTGAAGGTTTACCAAATGAGTTATTTTGTTTGTAGGTTTATACAAAATTTTTTGAGTAACATCCCATTGTTTATAGCCCGAAAATTTTTGTACGTTATCGTTAGTATTGTTTACAATAGAATCTATACCATTTATTGATGTAATGTATGTGGATCTTCTGCCAAAATTTGGATATTTATTTGGGTAATTATCACCCATTTTAATATCGCCAAAATTGCTAAAGTTGTACAACTGTAACCAAGCAATTTTTTGGTTTCCTATACTAATATCTGCATGTATCGTTTTTTCATTGTTGATAGTATTGCCCCGTAAAAAAGCTGTACCTACTACTACTATTTTTTTTGTTGTAGAAAGAACGGGAGTTTTAGTAATTAAATGCACAGTACCGCCTAAAGCATCGCTACCATAAATGGTACTTGATGGGCCATACATCACTTCTACCCGGCTTAACGAATTTTGATCGGTAGTAATTACGTTTTGCAAATGCCCACTTCTGTAAATGGCATTGTTCATTCTTACACCATCAATAACTAATAAAACCCTGCTAGCTTCAAAACCCCGTATTACCGGGCTGCTGCCGCCTTGTTGGCTTTTTTGCACAAAAATTTTACCAGTATTTAACAATAAATCTCCAGTGTTTTGTGTATTACTTTGTACAATTATTTGTGCCGTAAGCACATCAATTTTTTGAGCAATATTTTTTTTCTGTTGTATAATGTTACTAGCAGAAATAACAACTTCTTCTAAGCTAATTTCTTTTTTTGTGGAATCTATTTTTTGTGCATAAATAATAGGAGTAGCTGCAAATACCATAAGCAGCATAAAGATTTTTTTCATTTATACCTTTTGATAATAAATAATTTTGCAAAGAAAATTTTCTCTTTACATTCTAATAAATAAAAATTATTAAATACTATTTGGTGGCGGTGAGGTAATATCTAAACTAATAGATTGAATTGTTGATGTAGTAGTAAAATATTTTTTTTGGCTAGATAAGAAAACACTTCTTTGTATGTCTATATTATTCTGTGTAAGAAGTATTGGAGAAAGAAATTGAACAATTAATTGCTGCAAAGGAGTGTTGTCTTTTTTATGTTTACCCCAAATTAATGATAACTGTTGTTTCAACGCTTTTTCAGCTTTATCAAATAAGCCTGTAATCAATAAAGAGTCACTTTTTATAGTAATATATTTTACATCAAACATTTCACCATTTATAATTAACTCTTTTTCAAACTCTACCCAATGGACATCATTTTTAAAAATAGTAACAGTTGTTAAAGAAGATTTTTCTAACTCTTCTTCCATTTGTTCTTTAATGGCATGTTGTTGTTGTAAAAAATAAACACAAAATAGCATTGGTAACAAAACCAAGATTAGCAAAAAAAATGTGTAGATATATTTTTTGTTTTTACTCATTTACTAAAGCATTATTTTGCTTGAGGTTGTGCAGGTCGTTGTGTTCGTTTTAAACTATCTTCTGGGTAATTGGCTTTTATGCTATCTCTTAAAGTATTTGTCCAGTTGGTAATTAGTAGCTTTTGTTCATTGTTAAGTTTGGCATTTTTATGAATTTTAGTATACGATTCTAAAGGCATTTTATCTTCATTTACCTCACTTGCTATTTCTTCTAGTTTTTTATATTGCCTACCAATACGGTAAGTTGTAAAGTTGCTAAAGTTTAACTCTTTTTTACCTTCTTTAATGTGATCATTTAGCCACCAAGCTACTGGCTGTATATTGGCGTACCAAGGGTAATTAGTATTGTTACTATGGCAATCGTAGCAGCTAGTTACCAAAATATTTTGCACATCTTTGGGTACACTATACTTAGCTGTAATATCATTTGCAGCTATAGCCGTACTGGTATTTTTTTCGGGACGAAAAAATTGTAATACTATAAATGCCAGTAACAAAATTTGAAAAAATCTTTTTAGTATTAATTTCATTATTTTATTTTATAAGCTTTTTTAATTTCAGCAGGTATAAGTTTTAAAATCATAGTATTATCTTCTTTTAAACCTAAAAATGTCCATTTGTTTTTACTAAAGTTATCTTTTATTGCTAAGGCATCTTTAATATCTATAATTTTAAAAAAGTTGTCTTCAACCATTGTTACTGCACTTTGGCCATAAGCAGCTTGCAATGCAGCAAATATTTTTTGTTTAGATGCTGAGTCGTTAGCATCATTAAATTTCATACGTAAAATAGTACCATAGCTAAATTTTGAAAAGTAGCCTTTGCTAAATTTTATAACCGGAAAATATTGTGTAGTATAAACCGAATCTAATCTAGCTATAAACTGGTCGCTGTTGTACAAGCCGTTTAATGATTCTACTATTGCTTTTTTTTTAGCAAGTTCAAATATTTTCGGGTACATATAGTCCACTAGCTTATCTATTTCTAGTTTTTTTGAATAGTGCATATAATTGCTTATTGCCGTATTTAATGTAGCATCGCTTGTTTGGGCTTTTAACGTAATGGTACTAAAAAATATAAATGCTAGTAAAGTAATTTTTTTCATCTTTAATTTAATTAATTAAAATATTTCCTGTCATTTCTTTTGGAATAGGTAAGCCAAGCATTGTTAAAATAGTGGGAGCAATATCACCTAGTTTTCCAGGCTTAATATTTCCTTTCCAATTAGTATCAATAATAAATAAAGGTACAAGATTTACTGTGTGTGCAGTATTTGGGCTACCATCTTCATTAATCATATAATCGCTATTGCCATGGTCGGCGGTTAAAAAAACAGTATAGTCTTTTGCTAGTGCTGCAGTTACTACTTTTTCCACACAACTGTCAACTGTTTCTACTGCTTTAATTACAGCTTCCCATACGCCTGTATGCCCCACCATATCTGCATTAGCAAAGTTTAAACAAATAAAATCAACTACTTTAGTAACAGTAGCCTCATTTATTTCGACTACAATTTTTTGGGTTAATTCAATTGCACTCATCTCTGGCTGCAAATCGTAGGTGGCAACTTTTGGCGATGAAATCATTAATCTTTTTTCACCAATAAATGGCAATTCTCTACCACCACTAAAAAAGAAACTTACATGAGGGTATTTTTCTGTTTCAGCAATACGTATTTGTGTTTTGTTATTTTGTTCTAAAATTTCTCCAACTGTATTTTTCAAATCATCTTTTTCAAAAACTACTTCTACGTTCTTAAAAGTATGATCGTATTGTGTAAGTGTGGTATAATGCAGGTTTAATTTTTGCATACCAAATTCAGCAAAATCATTTTGTGTAAGTACTTCGGTAATTTCTCTGCATCTATCTGTTCTAAAATTAAAACAAATAACAGCATCATCATTTTTTATGGATTGATAGTAATCAATGTTAATAATAGGTTTTATAAATTCATCGGTAATATTATTTTGGTAAGATGTTTTTATGCTATCAAAAATATTTGCCGATTGTTCGCCTTTACCATTTACCAAACCATCATAAGCCATTTTTACTCTCTCCCATCTTTTATCTCTATCCATGGCATAATATCTACCTGTAATACTTCCAATTTTACCAGTAGTACTATCTAAATGATTTTGCAAATCTATTAAATAGGTCAAACCGCTTTTTGGGTCAGTATCTCTACCATCAGTAAAAGCATGGATAACAACATTAAAAAAGTTTTGTGCAACACAAAGCGTTGTTAGTGCTTTTAAATGATTTATGTGTGAGTGTACGCCACCATCGCTTACTAAACCAATTAAATGCAAGGGTTTATTATTTTCTTTGGCATAGGTAATAGCGTTTAGCAAAACTTTGTTTTGTGCAAATTCTCCAGTTTTTATGGCAACATTTATGCGTTGTAATTCTTGATAAACGATTCTGCCAGCACCTAAATTTAAATGCCCCACTTCGCTATTGCCCATTTGCCCCTCAGGCAAGCCTACATCTTCGCCACAGGTAACTAAGGTGGTATTGGGATATTGGTTATATAAATTACTTACAAATGGCGTTTTAGCATGTTGAATAGCATCACTTTTTGGCACTTTTCCCAGCCCCCATCCATCCATAATTATTAATAATACTCGTTTACTTATCATTTGGTAAAGCTAAATTATTTAAGCTAAATTTTTGTGGTTGT